>JBGOXQ010000043.1:0-10307 GCA_041479225.1 Bathyarchaeia archaeon | reverse complement strand
TTGGGACAGCAAGAGTATGGCGCAACCTACAGCAAGTATCAAAAGTACGGTTGGGCACCAAACACTGCACACGTGATGTGGACATACCCGCTTTCGTGGGGAGGCATGGTTGGTGGAGACAACGCAGTCAACTCAGAAATGAACTTCTACTCAGGCACTCAGTACCAGCTGAAATTCACTAACCCAATCATAATGTATGGAAACGTCTACTTCAGCCTTCCACAGAACAACGCCAATGCAGGCAACGGTATTACATGCGTAAGTTTGCGCACCGGACAAACATTGTGGACTAATCCAAACATCGCAAGCGTTACAGTTGGTCAACTATATGACTTTGAGTCGCCTAACCAACATGGAACCACCGGTATGTACTTGTGGGCAGTCGGAGCGTTCGGAAATAACGTATTTGGCACTGGAATCGTCAACCCAGGTCCGTCAGCATCCGCCAATCTGACCGGCAACTATGGACCAGGAACGTCAAACCCAATAAACCTTGGAGCAATAGCATCTGTCACGAGTGCCGCTACACCCGTTGCCACCGCAGGTTGGGTAGCAATTGACCCACAAACAGGCAAAACGATGTTCAACGAGACAGGCACGCCAGCAGGCACAAGAGCCTACGGACCACAAGGCGAATGGCTCATCTACAACATCGGCAGAGAAGCAAGCGCAAACCCAGCCGCCGGTATCAATCCGGATTTCAAATACCTGTGGCAATGGAACAACACTAAACTTCCAGGAAACGACGCGGCAGGCGGAATCACCCAGTGGATCCCCGGAATCACCAACTATAACATGAACTGCTCATACGACTGGAACGTAACACTATCTCAACCGTTGCCTGTAACTTACACGACGATTGGTGCTCCACCTGGCGGCTTCAGCGGCTCAGTAGCATACAATGCGACAAGCCAATTATACACCAACAACCCGACCATCCTGAGAGTATTCCCAGGCAACCTTATCTTAGGTCAAAGCTCTGGTCTGCAGCAGACTCCCGGAACATCCTTCGGAACCTTCGGAACCCCAGATCCATTCTGGCTATGGGCTATCAACTTAAACCCATCACGAGGTCCAATAGGCACCGTGATGTGGCTTAAGAGCTACCCAGCACCAGCTGACAACTTGACGGTTTGCATGGGCCCTGCCGACGGCGATGCCAACGTATTCACAACATGGTACAAAGAAACAATGCAGTGGAAAGGCTACGACATGCTAACGGGAAACGAGCTATGGGGTCCAACTGCGAGCGAGAACACCTGGAACTACTACACAGGCTCAACAGGACTCACTAACCCAGTCGCTTTAGGCTACGGTCACCTCTACGCAGGAGGCTACAGTGGAACAGTATATGCCTACGACCTCAAGACAGGCCATCTTGATTGGACCTACGGCAACAGCGCCACCGACCCCAACAACAGCACCATAACTGTGGAAACAACCTACGGAGACTTCCCAACCCAAGTTGCTGCAGTCGCAAACGGCAAAGTCTACCTAATAGAAGAGGAGCACTCTCTTAACGCGCCACCCTACCACGGTGCAATGACCCGATGCGTTGACGCACTAACCGGTCACGAATACTGGAAGATCTACGGCATGTGCTCATGGCAAGAAGTGGCAGTCGCAGACGGCTACTTCACATGGCTCAACTTCAACGACATGCAAATATACTGCACTGGTCCAGGCCCCAGCTCAACTACAGTCACAGCGAATCCTGCTGTCGTATCACTAGGCGGCGGTGTAGAAATCACTGGCACAGTCTTAGACCAGTCACCCAACATCAAGCTGAAGGGTACACCAGCCATTGACGACGCAGACCAAGGTCCATGGATGAACTACATGGTCCAAAGCAACATTGTGCAACCCAACGTGCAAGGCGTTCCAGTGTCATTAACAGCAATAGACTCCAACGGCAACATCACTGACTTAGGCTTCGTCCGAAGCGACTCAACCGGATTATTCCACAAACTATGGCTGCCACCAGCACAAGGAGAATACACGATCTACGCCAACTTCTTAGGGTCTCAAAGCTACGGTCCATCAGGCTCGTCAACCGCTATAGGCATAACAGCAGCAACAGCAGCCCCATCACCAATAATTATGACTCCAACACCAACACAACCCACAACACCAACAGCTACCCCAATCATAACACCATCTCCAGTACCTAGTAACACTGGAAACCAAGGCATCGGCCAAGAAGTCTACATAGCCATCGCAGCAGTCATCATCATCATTGCCATAGTCACAGTAGCAGTCATCCTACGCAGACGCAAATAAACACAAAAAACAACAAACAACCCTTTTCCTTTTTTTATTCATCCGCCAGAACCCAGCAAACCCTAATTTAACGAAATTCTTCGTGCTTAATTTTAAGAAAATAGGGTTTTCGGAAGAAGTCGCCATGAACTACTTGATAAAAACTTTTCGACCCTGTTTTTGATTTGCCTGTGCTAGCTATTTCGTCTAAAGCAGGTGTGATTTTTGAAGTCGGCTTGCTTTATTGACATTTAGTTTTTCTGTTTACGAGTGTTTGTTACAGTTTGCTTATAACTTATTAGTTTCGCTGATGAAACTTGCAAACGGAAGTCTATGTTGAGAATCTGTTGAAACATCTTAAGTCCTATTCTGAGAGTTAATACAATAGCGATGGACATTTTATCAAAAGTGTTATATACAAAATTGGCACAAATTCTGTAATTGCTTAAAAATGGAGATAGAGAGAATGAAAAACTTAAATAAAAAAACTCTAATAACTGCCTCTATTGCTTTGATGTTGACTTTAAGTACATTGCTGGCGACACTACCCGCTACTAATGCTGCAGTAACTGAATGGGACACATTTGCATTCCTCATAGTTACCCCAGCTGATGCAGGCACCGGTCAATCTCTAGTCGTCGAATTCAGGATTGACAAAACGGTGCCCATAGGTAGCGTATTAGGTCCATATTGGCAAGGTTTTACGATAAAAATTACCAAGCCTGACGGAACCACGGAAACTAAAGGACCATTGACTGCTGATTCAACTGGAGGATCATGGTTTCTCTACAGCCCTTCAACGGTCGGTAAATACAGTTTCGTTATGACTTTCCCTGGACAATGGGTAAACTGGACTGGCGGTGTTCCTCCTGGTGGCTTCGTTAATTTTGCAGCCTTCCAGCGTTGGTATAAACCAAGCACAAGCAAAACAGTGGAAATAAATGTACAACAGAACTCACTACCGAATTATCCAAACACCGCATTGCCCGCGGGTTATTGGACTCGTCCCATTTACGGTGAAATCAAAGGAGCATCTACTCAAGCAGACAACTGGCTTATGCAAGGCTATGACTATACTACGCGCAGTTTCTCTGGCACAACTACCTTCGCTCCCTACACTTCAGCTCCGGAAACAGCCCACGTATTGTGGACAAAACCGATTATGTTCGGAGGTGTAGTTGGAGGACCAACCGCTGACAAAGCATACTACACAGGGCTATCATACGAACAACCATATGTACCGTTGATAATTCAAGACCGAATAATCTACTCTGAAACGCGCCAAGTTATGCCTCCTGGAGGCGGAACCTACTGCATAGACCTGAAAACAGGACAACAAATCTGGTACCTGAACAGCACAGTGTTTAGCTATGCTCAACTATTCGACTACGGCTCGCCTAACGAACACGGAGTAATCCCATTCTTAGTAGCACAAACTGGCGGCTTCCCGACTCCCCTCCCTCTTACTTTGAACTTCCACAATCCGTTTGACGGCAAATTCCTCTTCGCTATTGCGAACGCAAGCGCAGGCACAACTGTTTTCGGACCCAAAGGCGAAATTCTAATCTACTCTTTTGCTGGAGCAGGTGCGGCTAGGCGATACCTCCTGTGGAACTCAACTCTGGCTCTGGTAAACACTGGTTCTGCATCATTCACGGGTGCTATCAGTGACCCAACCAAGACATTCGGAGTAATCGACGCGTTTAACCCAACTATAGGCTACACTTACGACGGAAGCAAAGGCTACCAATGGAACGTATCCGTACCAAACATGGGCTGGGCTGTTAACATTCAAAAGATCGGTGACGGTGTGGTATTGACAAGCACTGGAACCGTTGGAGTTGTGCAGGATTTCGGCACTTATCCAATTACCTATGTGCACACGGCTTTCCCAGCAGAATTACAAAGACAAAGCGACGGCAGCTACCCCACCTCAATCAATTGGCTGTGGCAGCAAAACCGAACAAACATATACGGCATGTACGAGAGGCTTAGCCAGAACATTGGTGAAAAAACCTACGTCATCTTTGACGAAGCAACCTTGCAGTGCCATGCATATGATATACTAACGGGCAATGAAAAATGGGTATCCAATCCATTCAACGGAACCGACTTTGGACAATTCTCCAGAGATTATCACATAGCTTACGGCAAACTTTTCACAGCAGGCTACGACGGTTACGTTCGAGCATATGACATCAACAACGGCAATCTCCTATGGAACTTCTACTTCGGCAACGCAGGCTTCGAAACACCTTATGGCACATGGCCAGTCTATAACGGCTTCACCATTGCTGACCATAAAATATACGTTTCAAACGATGAACACTCCCCCGACGCAACATTGTGGCGCGGAGGCAGAACAGTGTGTCTCAATACAGAAACAGGCGCTATGATATGGAACATCTCAGGCTGGCTACGTATACCCGCTATAGTTGACGGTGTCCTCACAGCAGTGAACGCCTATGACAACCAAATATACACCATCGGCAAAGGCCCAAGCAAAACGACAATCGAAGCTCCACTCGCAGGAGTAGCATCAGGCTCTCCAATAACCATAACTGGAACAGTCACTGACCAATCTGTAGGCGCAAAAGACTCTCCGTGCATCTCAGACACTGACATGACAGCATGGATGGAATACAAATACGAACAATGGCCAATGCCAACCCACGCAGCAGGAGTCGAAGTATTCGTAACTGCAGTTGATCCCAACCACAACACGATCACAATCGGCACAGCAATCAGCGATATAGGCGGAAGCTACGGGCTATCATGGACACCAACAATCCAAGGCATATACCAGATTATGGCAACTTTCGGAGGAAGCAAATCTTATGGAGACTCATTCGCCACCACTTATGTGACAGTTGGTCCAGCAGCAGGTACACCAGTAACACCAACACCGGTAGTAGTAACTCCAACACCAACACAAACCACAACACCACCAACATCGCCATCAATAACTCCTTCACCAGTACCTAGTGGTCCTGGAACAGGCGGCATAGGCGCTGAATACTACATCGCCATCGCAGCAGTCATCATCATCATCGCCATAATCGCAGTAGCAGTCATCCTACGCAGACGCAAATAAAAACCAAAAAACAACAAACAACCCCTTTTCCTTTTTTTAGTCCTGCTAATATCAAATATCCAAATCACATAGCACAGAGAGAATTAATGGGGCTGAATAGGCTTCAGGCGGTTCCATTTAAAAAGTGGTAGCGGTAACGTGTTTTCATTTTCTCCCCTATATTCGTCCGCCAAAGCCCCAGCAAGTCCTCCTTTACTTAAGCTCGCTAAAACATTCAAGAGCTAAGTAGTTGAGAAGCTTTCCTGATCAAATGAATTATCATAGTCAAGAAAGTTAGGTTTCTGCCGCTTTGTTTGCTTCTCGGGTTGCTCGCGTGTACATGTTAGATGAAGCACCAGCGACTAATCCACCGATTGCATCGTTTGTGATTGCGCCCAACTTTTTCAGGATGCCCGGTTTTGCTTGGTCAAACCGAGTAAACTCAAACACTCCTCTTGCACCCGCGATGTATGTTGCGATGGTTAAACCTATCAACTCATCGGCTACTAGTCCTGGACGACCTTGGAATCTTTCCTGCGTCAAACCTGGAATAAGCCCTGCCTCAGCATCTTCCTGCGCCCGGAAAGCCGCAACCTCTAACGTAGAAACATTCACATCTGCAAGTGCATCAAGCAATTCCTCCCTAAGCATCTCAACCGCTTTCTCCCTTGTCTCCACACCCGGATGCGGAACATAAAACTCAAGCGCAGTATCCACAAGATCCTTCAGCGTTATGCCTTTCTTCTCCAGAAACTTCAACAAAGGCGGCTCAATTCCAGACCTCATACGTATCCCCCTTCACATACAGCGAGGTTTTTCTTAAGTGTTGCGTGATTACAGCAAAGCTTATAAGTCTATGGATGGATAAACCAACCAACAGGATATGGTCAAAATGAACAGCAAATATGTTACCTATATTGCAGTGATTGTGGCGATAGCGTCAGTCCTTTCAGCTGCATTCATTTATATGGATATGCAAAACCAGCTTAATGCCCACAACAATAACATCGGCAATCAACAGACCATTAAAGTCGTGGATGATGAGGGCAATGCGTTAATTTTGAATTCTGTTCCTCAGCGAATCGTTTCACTTGCCCCCAGCAACACACAGATTCTTTTTGCTATAGGCGTGGGCAACAGAGTTGTTGGAGTAACACAGTATGACACTTACCCGTACAATTTCTCAGCTTGGTTCGAAGCAGGCAACATGACTAGCATTGGAGGCTTCTCAACGCCGAACAAAGAAGTGATCGCTTCTCTGAATCCTGACTTAATTGTTGGCACGCCCATAAACAGTGTTGACATCACGACTTTGAGAAGCAACGGCTACAAGGTACTCGTTCTTAATCCAGACAGTGTTAGGGGCGTTTTGCAGGACATCTCACTTGTAGGATTAGCAACAGGCGCAGAAGACAACGCAACATCGCTCGTCAACAGCCTAAATAGCCAAATTAGCGCCGTAACCGTGAAAATTGGAGCCGCGAACATAACAGAGAAGCCGAAAGTCTACTACGAAGTGTGGGCAGGCACCTCATTCATGACAGCTGGCTCTACTTGTTGGATAAATGACGTTATAGCGAAAGCTGGCGGAGTCAACATCTTTGCCAACCAGACCGAACAGTACCCCTCAGTTAGCGCCGAAACGATAGTTCAGATGAATCCAGATGTAATCCTCATACCTTCCAGCATGGGAAGCGGAACATTCAGCGTTGACAATGTTAAAGCGAGACCGGGATGGGATTCCACAAACGCCGTCATGAACAACCGAATAGCCGTAATGGATGGAGACCTCTTCCAAGAAGCAGGACCGCGAATAGCCGAACAAATAACCGCAGCTGCCAAAGCAATATACCCAGAACTTTTTAACTCACCCTAACCCTTTTTTTGTGTTGAAAGATAATGACGACGAAGGAAGTTGAACGGAACTATTCGAACCGTTCCTCACGATGGAAAATCGTTTTGGTTTTGTTAATTGTTGCTCTGTTTGCAACAATACTCTTGTCTCTCAACTTGGGTTACGCTACGATATCTTTTACAGAAATCTTGAACATAATCGGCAAACACATACCGTTCGTAAATGGCTTAGTTAATTCATCATCAATATCTCCTTTGAACGAATCTATTATTCTTCAGATTCGTTTGCCGCGCGTAATTGCGGGAGCACTCGTAGGTGCAGGACTAGCCGCTGCCGGTGTAGTGTATCAAGGCATCTTTAGGAATCCCATGGCGGACTCCTACGTTTTAGGTGCTTCAGCGGGGGCTTCAGTGGGTTACACCCTCGCAGTTCTCTATGTTACTTCAACGGTAAGTCTGATAGGTCTTGGGACTGCCCAAATTTTTGCCTTCATATTCGCCGTGGTTACGGTCTTTTTAGTCTATTTCATTTCAAGAGTTGGAAATAAAGTCCCAACAACCACTCTGCTACTTTCAGGTATAGTTGTCAACATCTTTCTGCTCTCGATGGTAACAGTGTTGGAGCTTCGCGCTGGCAATGCTCTCCAAGGAATCGTAGCTTGGATTTCAGGCGCGGGCTTTTCCAATATCGTATGGACGCAAGTTTGGCTTGTGTTGCCTTTCGTTCTAATTGGCACTGCAATTATCTATTTTTTCACTCGCGACTTGAACATGCTAGCTATGGGAGATGACACCGCTCAGCACTTGGGAGTAAACACGGAAAATGTCCGCAGATTCCTTCTAGTTATAGCTTCCTTGATTACGGCTGCAGCTGTCTGCATTAGCGGTGTTATTGGCTTTGTGGGCTTGATAATTCCGCACATGACGAGGCTAATTATTGGACCTGACCACCGCATTCTCTTGCCTACTTCCGTTATTATTGGAGCCATATTCTTGGTACTTTGTGATTCAGTTGCCCGCATTGCGACTGGTGCCTCAGAGTTGCCTGTTGGTGTCATAACTGCGCTAGTTGGTACGCCGTTCTTCATCTATTTGCTGCGTAGGAGGAAAACGAGCTATTCACTATAAGGAGAAAGCTGATACATGGTGAAGTTAACCCTTGATGGCGTCGAATGCCGCTACGGCTCAATCAAAATTTTGGAAGCCGTGAATTTAACCGTGAAAGAAGGCGACTTTGTGGGCATTTTGGGACCCAACGGCTCAGGAAAAACCACTCTGCTTAAAAGCATCAGCAGAACCCTCAAACCTTACAAAGGCACGATACTTCTTGACAAATCCGACATATACAGTATCAAAAGCATAGAACTAGCCAAGCAGCTTGCCGTTGTTCCACAAGACACGACAATCGGGTTCAGCTTTACTGCGATAGATGTTGTTCTCATGGGTCGCAATCCGCACATGACCCGATTTCAGATGGAAACAGAAAAAGACATGGACATCGCGCGCAAAGCCATGATGCGAACTAACACATGGAATCTGGCGGGAAGACCTATAAACGAACTGAGTGGTGGAGAAAAACAGCGCGTAATCATCGCTCGCGCGCTTGCGCAGGAACCCAAGATTCTGCTGTTGGATGAGCCACTAACTCATTTGGATATAGTCAATCAGCTGGAGATCATGGACCTCATAAAGGAACTTTGCGTGAAAGAGGGCTTAATAGTTCTGGCAGTGATTCATGACCTTAACTTGGCTGCGCGTTATTGCACCTCAGCTTTGCTTCTTAACAAAGGGAAGATATTTTCAGCCGGCAGCTTGGAGACTGTTTTGACAAGTGAAAACATTAAAGGGGTTTTCCGGGTAGATGCAATCGTTAAGAAGAGTCTTGTTACTAATTCGCTTTACGTTATTCCTTTGTCTCCTCAGAAGCCTCCGCCATCAAGGAACTGCGCCATTCATGTGATTTGTGGAGCGGGAACAGGAACATTGATCATGAAAGCCTTAGTGGATGAAGGCTACAGCGTGACGGCAGGAGTTCTTAACATGCTGGACTCGGATTATGAGACAACTCAACTTCTGAAAATTCCCACTGTAACTGAGGCACCGTTTTCTCCGATAACAGAACAAACTAAACAAGCCAACTTGGATATGATAAGCAAGGCAGCCATGGTTGTGATGACGGCAGTGCCATTTGGCTACGGCAACCTGCAAAATCTTGAGGCCGCAATTGAAGCCGTTAAACGAGGCATACCTACGTATGTACTTGATGAAGTGCCTATCGAAAGCAGGGATTTCACTGGCGGAAAAGCAAGCGCCATGCTGTCAGAGCTCAAGAAAAACGGTGCGATATTCGTGAAACACCCATATGAACTCTCAAACTTGGTAAGCATATCAAATGACAAGATGCAGTTGACAAAAGAAACACCTTCCGAAATCCTCGGACACACAAAAAAACCTTCCCAAACAGATTCTGAAAAGATTTCACGTCAACATGGAGAAAAATAAGATGCCTCCAAACAAAGTTGTACAAAACAAAGCTTTTTCAAATCAAAATAAAGATTCCTCAGGGAATGAACGTTCCTTTTTTGGCGCGGAAAAACGTGGAAACAGATTAAATCATTTCATTTGGTCATGCACTAGAGCTTACCCTGTGAAGCATGCCTATTCTCTGGGCGATGGAAAGCCGCTGGCTAACGAACTCACCACAAAAGAGGCAAAGATGCTGTTTGAGAAAGCAGCCGATTTTGGCGTGGATAATTTTTTCATAACGGGTGCAGGTTGGACTGGTGAACCCTTAATGCGTAAAGATTTTTTGACTCTTCTTCGGTACGCCGGGGAATTCAAAATGTCTCCATACGTGAAGGTTACTGGCTGGCATTTTAACTCTGCAGTTGCCAAGGAATTGGCTGCTGCGGAATGCAAAGCAATAGTTAGCTTCGCGGGTCTTAAGGAAGCTGATGTTTTGCTTCGGGGGAAATGCGCTTTTGAAGACAGTGTTAACGCTGCCAAATTGTGCAGGGAATTTGGTGTGCCCTTCGCTGTAAGCGTGATAAACACGAAGCATGTTGTGAATCAAGTTGCCGCTTTAGTTGATTTCGCGATTGATTTAGGTGCAAAAAGTTTT
>JBGOXQ010000042.1:0-10336 GCA_041479225.1 Bathyarchaeia archaeon | reverse complement strand
CGGGTTGCCGTTCGGGCCTTCAGGATTGACGTATATTAGTCCCATCTGCACAGCAGCAAGCGGATTTTCGAGGTTCCTCTCCCCTGAATAGCGTTTGTCTTCCAGCCAGGTGGTTTCGGAACCCCAGTAGACGTCTTCTTGCGGCTCCCAGATGTCCTCGCGCCCGCCGCCGAAACCGAAGGTCTTAAATCCCATCGACTCAAGCGCGCAGTTGCCGGCGAGGATCATAAGATCAGCCCAGGAGATTTTTCCGCCGTATTTCTGCTTGATCGGCCAAAGCAAACGGCGCGCCTTATCGAGGTTGACATTGTCCGGCCAACTGTTGAGAGGCGGAAAACGTTGCGCGCCCGAGGAGGCACCCCCTCGACCATCACCCTTGCGGTAGGTGCCTGCGCTATGCCACGCCATCCGGATGAAGAGTCCACCGTAGTGACCGTAATCGGCTGGCCACCACTCCTTCGAGTCAGTCATCAGCGCATAGAGGTCCTTCTTCAGGGCGTCTAAGTTGAGTTTCTTGAATTCATTAGCGTAGTTGTACTCCTTGCCTAGAGGGTTGGATAAAGGGGAATGCTGGTGCAAAATATGCAGGTTCAGCTGGTTAGGCCACCAGTCTCGGTTTGTTTTACGCGTGCGGCTAGTTCTAAGCTCCTTTTTGTCGTTCAAAAAACACAGCTCCCTTACTGTATGTTTTCTTTGAAGCTGGATCAATATAAAGGTTAGGCAAGTTTCACTAATTGGATAAAATATTCAATTGGGCAAGGCACGCGCCAAATCGAGAGTCACAAAAAAACAAATCAGCTGCAGAGGGCAGAGTTGAACGAAAGTAACTCAAATTAAACACTATTTTTAAATTGGCGCCGGGGAAGGGATTCGAACCCCTGCGAGCACGAAGCCCACCAGCTGTCTTGCCTTTTTTAGGCTTAGCCCTCTTTTGTTAGATCTCGAGGCTGGCGCGATAACCACTCCGCCACCCCGGCTTGAATAGAAGGATTGCTTTTGCAGTCTAAAAACGTTTTCAGTTCCAACAGGCGCATCGGCAGACCTTCTGGACAGACTATGGAGATACTCGTAGTATTCAAAGCAATGTAATCACAGAGCCCGCCAGCAAACACACATAACGAAGCCATTCACTCGCACAGTCAAACAGAAGAAACAACACAGCATCAGCGGAACAGATAAAACTCCATAATTCACCCTCAGCAATCGATGAGACTATAAATAAGGGGGTATAGTTTTTTCCGAGCAGCTAATCCCGCAATCAATGACAAAATGTTACGTAAAGTTACCCGAAGTCCTCAATTTGTGTTTTCATACTCACAACTTTAGCAAACCTCTTAAGAAACCTCCGCCAATACCAACCTAACAATCAGAAAACCGTACCTGCGCTGGAAACAGCAAATAACACGAAAGGTAACGGTAACGTTTATAACTCTAATTTCTCATTGCTAACCTTCGCGAAGCTGAAGTACAATGGGACATCGAAAAACTCACGCCCCAAAACACGGTTCACTAGCATACCTGCCTAGACACCGCGCCAAAAAACCCGTAGCAAGAATACGCTACTGGCCAAAAATCACCGCGGACACACCAACCCTCCTAGGCTTTTTAGGCTACAAAGCAGGCATGACTTACGTATTCACCATCGAAGACAGAAAACGCTCCCCAAACTTCGGAAAAGAAGTCATGCGTGCAGCCACAATTCTAGAAACCCCACCAATAATCATCTGCGGCATACGCACTTACACTCACAATCCATACGGACTCCAGCAAATTACCGAATGCTGGATGAAAGACCCACCAGAAATCCTCGAACGCGCACTCGTTCTCCCCGAAAGTTTCAACACCGAGGAAATGATGGAGAAAATAAACAACAACTTAGACCAAACAACCAACATACGCGCGATAATCGCAACCCAACCCTCCATGGCTAACTTGTCCAAGAAGAAACCAGAAATAACCGAAATAGAAATCGGCGGAGGAACAATTCCCCAACAGCTGGAATACGCAAAAGGGCTGTTAGGCAAAACTGTAACTCCGGAAGAAATTTTCAAAAACGGACAATACATAGACGTAGCCGCAGTAACCACAGGCAAAGGCTGGCAAGGACCAGTTAAACGTTGGGGAGTAACCATACTCCAAGCTAAAGGACGCAAAACAAAACGCGGCATCGCCACCCTAGGTCCTTGGAACCCCCACCACCTCATGTACAGCATCCCACGCGCAGGCCAAATGGGCTACCACCAACGCATAGAATTCAATAAACGCATACTCAAAATTGGCAAAGACGGCAAAGAAGTCACCGTCAAAGGCGGATTTATTCGATACGGCAACGTCAAAGGTCCATACATGATCATAGAAGGCAGCGTAGCAGGCACCGAAAAACGCACCATACGACTACGATACCCCGCAAGACCACCAAAACAAGTCCCCGAAACACCCCCACAAATCACCCACATCTCACTAGAATCGCCCCAAGGAAAATAAGCTGGAGACAAAACAATGCCAACCAAAAAAACCATGCAAGTTTACGACCTAGAAGGAAAACCAACCGCAAAAACCAACCTCCCATCAATTTTTAACACCCCACTCCGCCCAGACGTGATTAAACGCGCTGTCCTCTCAATTCAATCTCACCGAAGACAACCTCAAGGCAGAGACCTCATGGCTGGAAAAAGAACCAGCGCCGAATCCCGAGGCACAGGTATGGCAATGGCTAGAATTCCCCGAGAAAAAGGCGGTGGCGGAAGAGCCAAGTTTGCTCCAGGCACAGTAGGCGGAAGACAAGCTCACCCGCCAAAGGCAATAACAAAAATCACTAAGGAAATTCCCAAGAAAGAGAAACAGCTGGCACTGTTTTCTGCCATCGCAGCCACAGCCTCAAAAGAAACCGTAGCTTCCCGAGGACACAAAATCGACGAGGTTCCACAGATACCCCTGATTGTAACAGAATCATTTGAAGCGTTAACTAAGACCAAAGACGTCGAAGAAGCCCTCACCCACTTGGGCTTGCTCGCAGACCTCACCCGCGTCCAAGACAGCAGAAAAGTCCGCGCAGGCAAAGGCAAACACCGAGGCAGAAAAATGAAGCAAGCCGTAGGACCCCTCATAGTCATAGCTGAAAACAAGGGCATATCTGAAGCGGCAAGTAACATATCTGGCGTAGAAATCGTTAACGTGGTTAACCTTAATCCTGAAATGCTGGCACCTGGCACGCATCCAGGCAGACTTACCCTTTGGACAAATGGTGCGATTGCACAGTTAGAAAAGCTATATGGCGAAGGAGAAACCGCTTAATGGACATAAATGAAATAATCTCTTATCCGTTAATGACCGAATCAGCCAGCCTTATGGTTGAAAAAGACAACAAACTCATCTTCATAGTCAGCCTGAAAGCAGGCAAAACTGACGTCAAGAAGGCAGTTGAGCAACTCTACGAAGTAAAAGTCAAGAAAGTCACCATGCTCATCACCCCGCAAGGCGAAAAGAAAGCCTTCGTTAAGCTCGCTCCTGAATACAAAGCCTCGGACGTAGCCATAAAACTTGGAATATTATAGACTCACATGGAGAATTGATTAATGGGAAAACGAATTCGTGTTCAAAGACGTGGTCGTGGTGGCTCAACTTACCGCGCATCAACTCATAAACGAGTAGCGGCTTCTCAATACCCCGCCATGACCCCGAAAGAAGCATTTGAAATTTCTATAATTGGCGTCATAGACTCTTTGGTTCATGATCCGGGTCGTGGAGCACCCTTAGCGCTCATTAAGTTTGAAAACGGCACTAAATGCTACGTAGTTCCTCCAGAAGGAACCCATGAGGGACAGCAAATCCGCCTTGGCGGAAAAGCTCCAGCCGAAGTCGGCAACATCCTTCCCCTTGGAAAAGTCCCTGAAGGCACTTTGGTGTGCAATATTGAACTTCGCCCAGGCGACAGAGGAAAACTCGCAAAATCCTCCGGAGCATATGCAACCGTTGTAGCTCACACACCGCAGGGCACAATGATCCGCTTACCTTCTCGACGCACACGTTACGTTAACGATTATTGCATGGCAACCATTGGTGTAGTTGCAGCTGCAGGCCGAACCGATAAACCTTTCTTGAAAGCTGGAGAAAAATTCCACCTCATGAAGGCAAAAGGACACAAGTATCCAAGATGTAGTGGACGCAAAATGGTTCCAGCTGTGCACCCATACGGCAGCAGCAAGAGAAGCGCTCGCAGAACAACAACCGTTTCCCACGGCGCACCCCCAGGACAAAAAGTTGGCTTGATCGCGGCTAGAGCGCCAGGTCAGAAAAAGAAACGCGCCATACAATAGGAGAAGGTTTATAGCGCCTAAAAATTAACTTTGAGGATGAGAAAAAATGCCAAAAGAATTTATGTATCGTGGCCAATCTCTCGCCAGTTTGCAAGGCATGTCTATGGATGAATTTATAAATCTTCTTCCATCACGACAGCGCCGAAGCTTGCAGCGAGGTTTAACTCCTGAGCAGCGAATATTGCTTGAAAAGATGCGTGCAGCCCAAGAAGCCCTGAAGAAAGGCAAAGAAGCCACTGTGAAAACACATGTACGCGATATGATTATCCTGCCAGAGATGGTTGGAGCCAAAATCAATGTCCACAATGGCAAAGAATTCGTCGCCATGGAAATAAAACCAGGCATGATAGGGCATTACATCGGCGAGTTCGCAATAACCAACAAGCCCGTTAGGCATGGAACTCCAGGTATTGGTGCATCTCGATCTTCAATGTATGTGCCGCTGAAGTAGAAACCGTTAACAAGTGAAATCTATGGAAATCAAAATAATCTCAAAGAAAGAAAATCCTCTCCTGAAACGTAAAGAAGTTAAGTTTCAGATAGATCATGGTCCGAACGGGAAAACACCCGCAAGACTAGACATCAAACGGTCCATTGCCTCAGAATTACAAGTCAAAGACACACTGGTCTTCATAAAACGCATGAACACCAAAACAGGAACTAACATAACTGACGGAGAAGCCAACGCTTACGAATCCATAGAGCAGGCAAAACGCATCGAACCCGACTACATCATTAAGCGAAACAGTCCACCAGAAAAACCAAAAGAAGAGGCGAAACCATAAAATGTCCAAAAAACCAGCAAAGGAAACACCACCAGCCAAAGAAGCTCCGAAAGGCGCTGCACCCAAAGAAGAACCAAAGAAGGAAGAGATAAAACCACAGACAGCCGCGAAAGCAGCAGCCGCCGCTCCAAAAGAAAAGAAGCCAAAAAAAGAAGAAAAAGGCATTCACGCAATATACAAAGTTGAAGGCGACAAAGTAACACGTCTGCGTCCAACATGCGAAAGATGCGGTCCAGGATTCTTCATGGCTGACCACACCGACAGATACACCTGCGGACACTGCGGATTTACTCGGTACAAACGCGCCTAAAATCAGTATTTTTTTATTCCTATAACCATATTTTTCATTTGGTTTATTTCCTGTCTACAGTGGCAACTTCTTATCTTGTTAGTGCTTGTATTGCATTGTGCTGTAGTGTTATCTTGCTCTGAAGTTATACCCCCTCCTTTAGAGTAAGATGCTTGTGTTTTAGGCTGGTTTTGCTGCTCAGCTTGTGAAATGGGCTTAGCCTGCGTCTTTTTGAGGCGCAGAAAGGCTTGAAGTATCCTGAAAAGGATTGTTTCGTCAATTGAGTGCTGGTACATGTGTGCTTTCAGTGGCTCTGCTGTTCTTGGACAAAGAGCTTTAAATTTGTAAATGAAGAACTATCATTAGGAAACGACAAGGTGACTTGCTAAGTGACAGCTAATCCTTCGATCAAACAATCCTTAAAGGTCATCTTGGATTCTAACGCTTTGTTTGTGCCGCTCCAGTTTAAAATCGACATCTTCACCGATCTATCACGCGTGCTAAACAGAAACTACGAGTTGATTCTGCTTTCGCCAGTCAAGCGGGAACTGGAAACCCTTGTCGAAAAGAGTGGACCTAAAACCCGCAAAGATGCCTTACTCGCGTTGAGCTTAGCTGAGAAATGCACATACGTCAAGGTTCCGGAAAGCCCAAAAGAACCCACAGACGATGCAATTGCGCGAATTGCGAAGAAATGGAACGCACCAGTTTTCACCAATGACAAACTCCTCAAAAAGAAGCTAAGAGATATAAGTGTGCCAGTGATTTATGTGAGACAAAAATCACGTCTAGACATTGACGGGATGATATAACTCTATGTTTAAGCTTATCACTCTACAGGATACCATTCGCATTCCGCCAGACACCTTCGGTAACCCACTGGAAGCAGTCGGCAAAGAACAAGTTAAAGCAAAATACGAAGGCGTAGTGGACGAAGAATTAGGCTACGTAATAGCCGTAAGCAAAGTAGAAGTTAGCCCCATTGGAAAAATAATTCCAGGCGATGGAGCAACATACCACAAAGTAAACTTCTCACTCTTAACGTTCTATCCAGTTATTCAGGAAATTGTGGAAGGCGATGTTGTGGAAATCGCGGATTTCGGAGCTTTCGTTCGCATAGGTCCAGTTGACGCATTGCTCCACGTTTCGCAGCTTATGGATGACTTCATTTCCTACGATGAGAAACAAGGCGTCTTGCTTGGGAAAGAATCCAAGAGAAAACTAGTCACAGGAGACCAAGTGCGCGTAAGAATCACAGCCGTTTCTCTCGGCAGAGCAGGAAGCTCAGGTAAAATCGGCGTAACCGCCAGACAACCTTTCCTCGGCAAGTTAGATTGGGTGAAAGAGGAAACAGCGCAGGTACGAGAAGCCACTGAAAAGAGGAAAGCCGAAGCGAAAGAGGGCAAAGCAGCATAGGAGTGGAATGAATGAGCGAGAAAGCTTGCGCAAACTGCCATTTTATAACTAAAGAAAACGTGTGCCCAAAATGCAGATCGACAACTCTTAGCGAAGATTTCGGCGGCATAGTTATCATGTTTGACCCTGAAACCTCAGCAATCGCTAAGGCTATGAAGATTAAGGAAAAAGGGCGTTACGCACTAAAAGTCAGATAACCTTTCCGAACGGGGTTACTTACATAGTTATTAGCAGCTTCAACAACCTATAGTGTTAACCATCTGGATTCAGGTTGAGAAGATGCCAGTTGCCTACTGCGTTACGCCTGAAACACTCCAAAAATTCAAAGACCCCTTCGGCACACTAATCGAAGGCTCATTCTCAGAAGCCATAGCTAAACTTCAGGACATAATTAACAAGGAGAAACCAACGAAAATCATATCTGTTGGAGACACGGTTTCCCGAAATCTCCATGCGCACAACATTGTGCCGCAGCTTGCAATAACTGACGACAAGAGCATGCGGAAGAAACTGAAGCCAAAAATTTTCTCAGGCAAGAAACTGGTTCGAGTCAAGAATCCTGCGGGAACCCTAACGGAAGAAGCAATTAGAGCCATAAGCAACGCAGTGGAAGGCAACGAGGAAACGCAGATTCTTGTGGAAGGCGAAGAAGACACACTGACGCTAGTTGCTGTGTTGTATGCGCCTGAAAACGCGTTTGTTCTTTACGGGCAACCCAACAGAGGCATTGTTTTGGTGAAAATCACTGAAGAGAAAAAGGCTGAAGCCCAGCAAATCCTGTTAGCTATGAAAAAAACTCAAACAAACTAAGAAAAGGCTTAGCTGCTGTAATCTTTTTCCATAGGCTTTGCTGTTGGCGGTTTATTCTCCTGAATCATCGGCAACGGAATTGGTGGCGGAATGTTCAGCGTTCTAGAAATAAGCACGGACTCAATGAAGACTACGTTGGATATTGACTGCAGAATAATCGGTGTTGGAGGCTTTTTCTGCTCGTAGTCTTTGAGGATTTTGTCGATTTCCGCTTTGTCGCCTTGAACGTAAGCGCTTCCTTTCAGGCTCATCTGTGCGATAGCAGGATTATAGTTAATGGTTAAGACAAACGGAACTTCCAGAGATACATCAGCCTTCTTGTCGATATTCACAATGTTAATGTTTGTGCTGATTTGGATGTTTGGTGCAGGTTTGCGGATGTCCCAGAAACGTTCCGCCGAAATATTCGATATTGACACGTTGACTCTTATCATCGGAACCATCAGAGAATAGTCTGCACGCCAACAATTTAAAACTGTCCTTTTAGGGATACATAAGAAGCGACTTGCCTTAGTTATGCTTAAACAGGAATAAGGTTGCGATTTTTCTTCTATCCCCCCCTTATTTTCTGGCAGCGCCTGACGCAGGTTGCTTTTTAGTTTCTGGACTTGAACGGGCTCTTTTAGGCGTCACAAAAAGGCGCGGAAAGGCAGGTTTCGGCTCTGGATGGCTTGAGTTGGCAGCAGGAACATGCTGGTAGATTGCTGTTTTTGCGGTTGCTCTTTAATCGTGGCTTGTTCAATTGCTCGGAAATAGCCGTTCCCGCTGTGAAGGCCTGTTAGATATAATGGCAAATTTGAAATAAACGTATCTTCTGATAGTATTGTATAGAGGAGAATTGTGCCGTGACCGATATCGTGTTTGTGTTCGAAGTTCACCAACCCCACAGGCTCAAGCGGAACCTGCACTGGGAGAACAAGCTCTTCAAACGCGCCCCAAAAGAAGAGCTGTTCAACTACTACTTTGACAACGAAGTGGATAGGGAAATTTTTGAACGCGCCGCCCGAAAATGCTACTTCCCAAGCAACCAGATTCTGCTGGACGCGATTGATGCACACCGCAAAGAGAAGCGTAAGGTTAAGGTTTCGTTCAGCGTTTCAGGCGTGTTTCTAGAGCAGTGCGAAATGTTTAGTCCTGATCTTCTGGAAACCTTCAAGCAACTCGCCAAGACAGACTGCGTCGAGTTTCTGGACCAGACGTACTACCATTCTATCGCCAGCCTCTATCCTGAGAAAGACGAGTTTGTGCTTCAGGTGAAAATGCACCGCGACATCATCAAAAGCATGCTTGGCTATACGCCAACGGTCTTCGAGAACACCGAGCTACTCTACAATAACGCCATCGCGAAAATCATCGAAAGCCTCGGTTACAAAGGCATATTCACTGAAGGCATCGAGAAAATTCTCGGCGACAAATCCCCCAACTACCTCTACACGCCTAAAGGTTGCAATAACATTCGCCTGTTCCTTCGCAACTACAAACTCACCGACGACATCGGCTTCCGCTTCTCCGCAAGATGGTGGAGTGAATGGCCTCTGACAGCGGATAAGTACGCGCATTGGTTGGCGGATACACAAGGCGACTGCATAAACATATTCCCCGATTACGAAACCTTTGGAGAACACCAATGGCCAGAAACAGGTATCCACGACTTTCTAAAGCATTTGCCTGAAAAAATCCTAGAGTGGCCACACCTACACATGGTTACACCGTCAGAAGTCATTGAGAAGCATGCATCCGCAGGTGAAGTGGACGTACCTGAAACTGGAGGAACTGTCAGCTGGGCAGACCTTGAAAGAGACAGCAGTGGTTGGCTAGGCAACGCCATGCAATGGGCATACTACACCAGCCTAAAACGTTTAGAACCGCTCATCCACGAAGCAGGCGACGCCGAATGGCTCAAGCTCTGGCGCAACTTCCAAACCAGCGATCACCTCTACTACATGTTCACCAAAGGCGGCGGACCAGGCGAAGTCCACAGCTACTTTAGCCCCTTCGAATCACCCATTAACGCCTACGTAGCCGCGCAAACCAGTATATTGGATTTCGAAACTCGCGTAAGAATGGCAACATTGACGGCAAACGAGCCTTTCTTATTCTGCACAGGCACAGGCAAAGAGAACTTCACGGGTGTTATGACTTGGAGCCTCAAAGGTTTCCTAAAAGCGCTTGAAACAGTGGATACTAAGGTATTAGAGTTTCATAACCGAAGAGGAGACTTCGAAAGTTGGGCACAATATTCATTGCAGGATGACTCATTGAGTGGGCAGCTGAAGAAAATCAGAACCGAAAAGCCAAAGGGAGAACCTCTTAGAAAGAGAATGGTCGCCGCCGTTGGGGAACGTTTCAGTGAAGCCAGCCAGCAAGTCCAAGCAGACACTAAACTGTTCTAAACAAAGCATAGTGCACATGCGTTTATTAAGTCAAAACCATGAGTATTCTTTAGCGTTTAAGAGAGTTGAACAGCATGCGAGAAGAGCTTCCGTTTCCAGAAAAAGTCCTTCAAACACTCCACAACCTATGTGCCACCGCCGCGGACTTAGCTAAACGCAGCGAAGAAGTGGCGCGTATCCTTCAACGTGACCCCGCGGAAATCGAAAGCCTGCTTGATGGCTACAAAGCTGGGGGGTTCGCGGAAAGTTTCTACGATAATGAAGGCAAAAAAAGGTTTTACCTCACTGGAAGAGGAATAATCAAGGTCTGTAGCCTCTTCACGTAGG
>JBGOXQ010000041.1:0-10336 GCA_041479225.1 Bathyarchaeia archaeon | reverse complement strand
GCGGCTTAGAAGTTGGCACGTTGGTTTTTATGCAGTACAAAGTAGTCGGCGAAGACTTCGTTGAGTTACCGATACGTACAGTGGACACGGGTTACGGCATAGATCGCTTCACATGGATAAGCCAAGGTACTCCTAGTTTGTTCCAAGCAATCTACGGCACTTTGTTGGATAAGGTGCTTCGCATGGCTGGGATAACAAACGTGGATAACGATTTCCTGGCGCGAATCGGAAAGTATTCGGGTCTCGTGAGCGTGGACAAGATGGCAAATAGGCTTGTTACGCGGAAACGGGTTTCTGAACTTTCAGGCATAGACATGGCAGCGATGGAGAAGATTCTCCTGCCGATTGAGAATGCTTGGGCAGTTACGGATCACACGAAAACCTTGAGTTTCATGCTTTCGGAAGGTGTTGTGCCGTCGAACATTCAGGAAGGATACTTAGCGAGGCTGTTGTTCCGCAGAGTTTATCGACTGATGCGCAGCTTAAACATGAATATTGATTGGCTTTACGACATAGTAGATATGCAGGTTAATTATTGGGGCAAAGATTTTCCGCGCATCAAAGCCATGCGTAATGAAATTATCGAAATGCTGAAGGTGGAGCAGGAAAAGTTCGAAGACACTTTGAAGCGCGGAGAAGGCATGGTGAAACGACTCATTAACCAGCTCAAAGAACGAAAAGGTGATCCTAGCGGTGGAAAGTTCCTTATTCAAGAAGACAAACTGTCGGAACTGTATGATTCTCACGGTCTTCCACCTGAAATTGTCAAAGAAGTAGCAGAGGCAGAAGGAGTTCCAGTTGCAATTCCAGAAAACTTTTATGCATTAGTTGCGAAGAGGCACATGCAGGCAAACAAGCCTGTTGAGGAGGTAACTGTTGCGCAGCACGCGTTGGAGAAGGCAGTGGAAAGGTTGCCTGCTACGGAGCAACTTTATTATGCTGAGCCTTACAAGCGCGAATGGGACGCCAAGATTCTCAAAATAATCAACAGCGAGTACATTGTGCTGGATAAGACGAGTTTCTACCCTGAAGGCGGTGGACAACCAGCTGACCATGGCTACTTTGCTTATGAGGGTGGTGTGCAAGCTGAGGTAGTGGATGTACAGAAAGTAGGCAAAGTCATCCTGCACAAAATCAAAGCTGCCAAACCACCCAAAGAAAACTCAACAATCAGAGGCATTTTGGATTGGGAAAAGCGATATGCTCTGATGAAGGCGCATACGGGAACGCATTTGGTTAACGGTGCAGCACGCCGTGTCTTAGGTGAGCACGTGTGGCAGAGTGGCACGCAGAAAGGTGTGGAATCCACGCGGTTGGATATTTCGCATTACCGCAGGCTAACTCCGGACGAAGTGCATCGGATTGAGAGGTTGGCGAATGAGGCGGTTTACGCGAACATGACGGTTGAGACAACGTGGCTGCCGAGGAACGAAGCAGAATCGCGGTACGGTTTCAGGCTTTATCAAGGTGGTGCTGTTCCAGGCAAGGACATTCGCGTGGTGAAAACGGGTGATTGGGATGTGGAAGCGTGCGCTGGAACCCACTTAAAGTCCACGGGTGAGATTGGCTACATCAAAATCCTCTACACAGAACGCGTTCAAGATGGCGTGGAGCGGCTAGTTTACGCTGTGGGCATGCAAGCGGTGAAAGCTGTGCAGAAGCAGGAGACTTTGTTGCGGAAGGTTGCGGAGACGCTGAATGCGCCGTTGGAGAAGCTGGACAAGACTGCAGAACGTATGGTAAAAGAGCTGAAAGATGCTAACACTGAAAAACGCAAGCTGCTCAAAGAGTTAACCACAAGAGAAAGCGCCAACGCAGGCGAAACAACATGTATGGAAATGCAGCGAGATATTGAGGGCGTGAAGCTCCTGAAACGCGATTTCCAAGAGGTCACTGACGTTAATCGGATGGTGCAAACGGCAAGCGAAATCATAAAGCGCAACGATCTTGCGGTCACGTTATTTTATGGTGCGGATGCGAAAACGGCAAGGCTTTTAGTTATGGCTGGAAATGCCGCCGTGGCAAAAGGCGTGAACGCAGGCGAAGTGGTGAAAATTGCAGCTCCAATTTTTGGTGGTGGAGGCGGTGGAAGACCAAACTTTGCGCAGGGCGGAGGAACAAAGCCTGATAAACTGCAGGAAGCTGTCAAAGTAGCCGAAGAAGCCATCAAGAAGCAGTTGAAACGTTAGGGCTCTAGTGCTCGGAACAGTCTATAGCCCCCTTATTTATACTCTCAATGTATGCAGGATTGCCCTGTTGTGCTTTGTGTGTTCTTTTAATGGGGACTGCGTTTGAGAAACGCTTGTCTACGTGGTAACTGTTTCTTTGTGCAATTGCCAAAGCAAAAGCGGTGTGTAAGGGGCCGGGGCTGGGATTTGAACCCAGGCAAAAGGCTCCACAGGCCTCTAGGCTACCAAGCTACCTCACCTCGGCCGCTTTCTGCTTATTTTCGGTTACTACATTCCTTATTTATGTTTGCATTACACATTTCCCTTATCTCAAGCATATTAACCTGCCTTTTCAGCCGATGAGGCAAAATTCACCAGAAGAGCAAGCGGCACCTATTCGCAATTGAATTGGCTATTGGTTAAGGAAGCTTGGATTGCGGCAGAACAAAACAAAACTTCCACTCTTCAAGAAAGGAAAGAGCTTTTTTCGCAGAAATTCCGCTTTGTTGTGGTTGTTGTGTTACAGTCACAACATTATTTATAGTAAGATAACAGAGCAAGATGCGCGGAACGGGAGAAGCCAACAGCAAGATAGAAATCACCGGAACTTGGCGGATCAACGTTAAACAGGGCGCGAGTAGTCCCAAATTCAACTCTTGAAAAGAGCACATTTTTCTTCCGCTCGCGGCTCGGTAACGTGTGGGACCCGCCAAGAAACAATTTTTCCGAACCGTTGCAGCGTTTGTTACTTTTTTGTATTACGCACAAATCAATTTATCCCGTGGAAGCTTACAGTGTTATTGCCGACTCTGAATTGCCCCTCAAAAGGCAGTGCAATGGCGGATCAGCGTTTGGCAAGTCGCGAGCATTCGTGCCATCCCCCCACATGGTGGTTTCTAGTCCTCTTCGCGGCTTGAAAAACGGGTGATCCGCCAAACTACACTTCATATTTGTTATTTTTCTTCTGGTTTGTCTTTTTTGGTGGCTAGCTGCTTCATAAGTGCTTCAAGGAAGGATTCTAATCGTTCTTTTGTTCTGCCAAAATCTATTATTCCAGTTATTGTGGTTGTGGGGGTTTCTGCTGTGACATTGACTCTTGTGGTTTTTTCATTTATGGACAATGCGTTTATTATCAGAATTGACCTGTAGGACATTAGGGCTTGCTTTGTTTTTGTTTTCACAGTGTGTTTTGCCTCGTCAGTTTCTTCTATGGTCCATTCTAGACTCGTGACAACCTTGGGAATAGCTGTCCACACTATGTCGAGGGGGAAATCTATTTCCACTATTTCTTTTTCTCTGCGTAAGTAAGCCATGTCTTCCACGTCAATAGCCTTGGGAAACTCGTATATAAAACGTTCACACCGCAGTTCAGAGCAGTCTGCTCAGATGAGCGTTTTGGTCTACTTTTTTCTCCATTGATTCTATATATGGGAGGGTGTAGCTCCGAGAGCAGAAAAGCCTAGTTATCTTGAAAAGCTGTGTTTGCGAGTTTTCGCCACGAAATAGAGCATTATTGTGACTATTGCGAAGACGAGCAGCATAACTATTGCAGGGAATTCTGGGACAGGTTCGGCTGAAACGTAGCCTATGAAAACGGGGTCGTGCATAATCTGCATGCCGTCCCAAACTGGAAAGCAAACCCTGTAGATGAGTGAACTAGCGTTGTAATCTATTGCGATGTTTGGCCATGAGCCGCCGAAAAGATCTGTAAGGTTCAGGTAATCTTTGAACCAGTTTATCTGCGCTAGGGCAGGTTGATAGATTTTGATTGGCAGACCGAGGAGGGCAACTGCTTCCGCTTTCGCTTCATGGGTTTCTATGGTTGCTTGGTGTGTTTCATTATTTTCGCCACGGTTAAGTGTGTAGTTGCCGCCGAAGACAAAGTCGTATGCGCTACTGTTTCCCACTTGGATGCGTGCTAAGTCTACGCTTGTCGCGAAGTCTTGGGCGGTGGTAGAGTTGTAGGGTTGCCCATTCACGGAAGTATCGTAGGGTTTTGAAGCGTAAGTTGAGGTTGTGAACAGCAAGGCTAAACCTAAATTGTCCAGCGGAAAAGTCTCATTAAGCACTTCCACGGGGGATGAGCTTACGGCGTTTGAGCTGACGACTTTGCCGATGTCAAAGCTTGTTTTCAGGTTTGTAACGTTTCCGTTGAAGCTGAAATCGTAGTTCAAAGTGATGTGGTCAAAGATTAGTTTGCCTGCGTATCCGCCCCAATTGCCCGAGGCACTAGGATAGCCAAGGTACCCGTAGACGTTTTGATATGAGACGCCCCATTGGTAATGAGGAACTGAATCTTGCATTACTTTTTGGATGGGTGTTTGGGTTATGTGGTCGCTCATGTTAGTGTACATGTAATATTTGATTTCGTTGTCTCCTGAAGTGGAGTTTGCCTGCGGAATGCCGTCGCCGTTCAGGTCACGGTAAACCTCAAACTTCGTTAGGGCACTTGCAACGAAAACGTCTGTGCCGTCTGCCAAGTGAAGGTGTTGACCTATAATGTTGGCTACTGGTCCAGGGTAAGGTGAATCAGCAGGAATGTACTGCACGTAACTGATGACTTGAGTATCTGAAACATTCACCCAGTCATACCAAACATCCAACGAATAAGGATGCACCAAGGTGCCGTTTGCATACTCCTCATTGACACTTGGCAGTGTAGAGGATGCGTTTACAAAATTGAATATGCAGGATTGGGGAAATGCTGTGAAACATAAACTTGCCAACAGAATGGCAATAACGGCGGAAACGAAGAACCTAGAAGTTTGTCCCATCATTAGCCACCAAATGACCATACTGAAACTACTTATTAAACTACTGAAAAGAACAGGCTGTTCCGCAAAAAGAACACTATTTTAAGAGGCGATGCGAGTTTTGAAAGAACACAGCCCATAGGAGAAATAGGGAACATGCAATTGGAAGAAATGAAGAAGGAAATTGAACAATTAGTAATCGCCAAAGGATTCTATAACAAGCCAGAAGATATTCCCAAGAAACTGCTTTTCGCCTTCATCGAGCTAGGCGAGGCGAGCGACTCCTGGAAGAAAGGTTTGAGCGAAGAAAAGATTGCTGAGGAGTTGGTTGATGTTATTTTTTATGTTTTGGATGCAAGCCGACTTGCGTGTCCCAGTGTGGATATGGATGAGATGTTTCGGTGGAAGCTGGCGAAGAATCTTGGCAGACCTTACCAGTACGGTGAAGGGCACAGAGACAAGTAAGAAAACGCGATTTTCCCTGTCAGGGTTTTTATCTCTGTGCGCCGCTGAAAATGGCAGATGTGACGGCTGTGAATTTCAGTTATCCCCAAAACGTGCGTTTCATCTGTAACCATTGCGGAATCTGCTGCGGCGACACGGGGCGGAAAATGCGTCATGTGCTGCTTTTGAAAGCGGATGCCGAACGCATAGCCAAGCACACTAAGCAGGCGGTTGAGGGGTTTGCGCGGGAAGCTGAGGGTAAAGCGCCTTACGTTTATGAAATGTTGAAAAATGCGGAAACGGGGAAATGTGTTTTCCACAGGGAAGACGGATGCGCGGTTTATGAGGTTAGGCCGATGATTTGCAGATTTTATCCGTTCTCGCTTTCCGAGGAGAATGGGGAATATGTGTTTAGGGTCACGGATGAGTGCCCATGTGTTTCATGCTTAGATAGCACTCAAACTGCGGAGCTATTGAGTTACTCCTACTTTAAGCGCCTGTTTGAAATAGCGTGTGCAGAATTAGGTTTCAAATAAAATTTCGAGAAGCCGCTTCTGCGTGTACACGTTGCCACGTTGGGTACGTGTGTGTAGGGTGTGGGTCGCGTACACGCGGTGCGGTTGCGGTTGTGGGGGTTAGGGTGGGAACCGCTTTGTGTGTTGTGTAGTTGTGTGGTGCACAACTACAATATGTCTATACTAAGACATATTTGTAATATAGATACTGGCTTCGCATGTATTAAGCATTATGTAAGCGTGTTCAACGCTTAACCTACACTAAAACTGCCTAAGCACATCAACCTTTTCCAGAATATAACCGCAGTAGTGGCACTTCAACAGAAACGGTTCTTCGCTCTCCACATAAAACTTTGCTTGGACAGGTTCAGCTGCGTTACTGACGCATGCGGGGTTGATGCATTTAACGATGTCTTCGATGACTTTGGGCAACTCAACTTCCAGCTTCTCCACAACTTCGTATTCTTTTACTATGTTTATGGTGGCTTTTGGCGCGACAAGCGCTATTCGGTTAACTTCCTGCCTGTTCAGTGCTCTGCCTTCGATTTTCACGAGATCTTTGACTTTGAGACGTTTGCTGGGCACGTTTACCGCTATAGTCATCACCTGCTTCTCATGACCCGTAATTCCCAGAATCTTTACGACGTCCAATGCGTAGCCTGCACTGATGTGGTCGATGACTGTGCCGTCTTTGATTTTGGATACTCTGACTTCTCTGTCGCTGCTCACTTGTGAAACCTGCCTGCAAATAACTTTTCGGCGCTACACATAGATAACAGTTACTATGCTGGGTTGTAGGGTAGTGTTGCTCTCTGAAGCTATACCCCCTCCCTTCTTGCAGTTGTTTGTGTTTTAGGTTTCTTTTGCTGTTCCCTTTGTGAAACGGGCTTTTCATGCGTCTTTTTGCGGCGCAGAAAGTTGTAAAAAGGTTTGAAAAGGAGCGTTGCGTCCAGCCGAATAATACAACTGACTTAGAGTGGAATTATAAGTGTAGCTTGAATTGCCGAAAAGCCTTATTAGACTAAACTTTTCTTCGTGTTAACCTTCACACATTGCCAGGGAAAAGCCATGCAGTTCCAGCTAACCGCACCGTTTAAGCCTTCTCCAGGGCAAGAGGCAGCAGTAGAAAAGCTAGTGGAAAACTTTTCAAGCAGCAAAGACAAGCAAACGCTTTTGGGCATCACGGGAAGCGGCAAAACCTTTGTCATGGCAAACCTCATCAACAGACTTCAAAAACCTACATTGATTATTGCGCACAACAAGACTTTGGCTGCTCAATTGTATGCTGAGTTGAAGGAGCTTTTTCCCAAGAACCGCGTCGAGTACTTCATCAGCTTCTACGACTACTACCAGCCCGAATCATACCTGCCCGCCCAGGACATGTACATCGAAAAAGACTCCGAAGTCAACGAGCAGATAGAAAAGATGCGTATGCACGCTGTCTCCAGCGTAGTCAGCCGAAACGACACCATAATTGTCGCCAGCATAAGCTGCATCTACGGCTTAGGCAATCCTGAAGATTTCAAGACGATGGCGGCAAACTTGCGACTTGGAACCAAGATGACACGGCAGAAACTCATCAACGCGCTTGTGGACATGCAGTACGAACGAAACGACATGGTCTTGGAGCCAGGAAGGTTCCGCGTCCGCGGCGACGTCATAGACGTCATACCCGTCTATGAGGACGACATTTTACGCATAGAGATGGAAGCCAACAAGGTTAAGAAAATCAAGGAAATCCACCTGTTAACAGGCGACCTCAAAGTAAACCTCGACAACATCACTCTATACCCTGCAAGGCAGTACGTTGTGCCGCTAGAGAAGCATGAGCGCGCGCTCCAGCAAATCAGGCAAGAACTCGAAGAACAGCTACCGAAGCTGCCGCCTCTTGTGGCTCAGAGGCTTAAGCAGCGCACGAATTATGACCTGGAAATGATTAAGGAAGTGGGTTACTGCTCTGGAATCGAGAATTATAGCCGACACTTCGACAGCCGCAACCCGGGCGAACCGCCCTTCACGTTGATGGATTATTTCCCAAAAGACTACCTGCTGATTATAGATGAGAGTCACCAGACCATCCCGCAGGCGCGTGCTATGTACAACGGCGACTACGCTCGAAAAAAGAACCTCGTGGACTTCGGTTTTCGGTTGCCCAGCGCTTTTGACAACAGGCCTCTGAAGTTTGAGGAGTTTGAAGGGAAAATGGGCAAAACGCTCTTCGTCTCTGCCACGCCAGCAGAGTACGAGCTGGAAAAGAGCGGTTCCCCAGTAGAATTAATCACCCGTCCCACTGGTCTTCTTGACCCTCTGGTTGAGCTTCACCCCATCGATGGGCAGATGCAACACTTGATGCAGGAAGCGAGGAAGACGATTGAGCGGGGCGAACGCGCTTTGGTTACGACGTTGACGAAGAGGATGGCAGAAGACCTCACAGACTACTTAGTCAAAGAAGGCTTCCGCGTGAGGTACATGCATTCCGAAGTGGACAGTCTCGACCGAATAGAACTCATCCGCCAACTCAGAGTCGGCGACTTCGACATACTCGTCGGTATCAACCTCCTCCGCGAAGGACTAGACCTTCCCGAAGTCTCAACCATCTTCATCTTGGACGCTGACAAAGAAGGCTTCCTGCGTGATGAACGGAGCCTCATCCAAACCATCGGGCGCGCATCTAGAAACGTCAACGGAAGAGTCATCCTGTACGCAGACGTGAAGACGCGGTCTATCAAGCGAGCCATGGAAGTCACATCGTACAGAAGAGCATTCCAAATCAGGTTTAACCGCGTACACGGCATCACCCCTAAAACCATCGTGAAAAGCGTCTCTCACAAAGAAAGAACCATCAAAGGCACCAAACATCTCGCGAAGTCGGATATCCAGCGGCAAATAATTGAGCTTGACGCACAGATGAGAGAGGCAGCGGAAATGCTTGATTTTGAGAAGGCAATCCAATTGAGAGACACCATCCAAGAACTAACTCGCTCAATTGCTCAGAAGCTGGAAAACGAGCAAAAGCACCAGAAAATAGCATAAACAGAGCAAAAAAGTTGAAAAGCCACCAGCAAAAACAGGTTACCTTCTAACAAAACAAGAAGAAAAGGACAGAAAGTGACTTGAGAGACAGCATTTCAGTCAGAGGTGCACGAGAACACAACCTCAAAAACATAGATGTAGAGCTACCCCGCAACAAATTCATCGTGATTACGGGGCTTTCAGGCTCGGGCAAATCCACCCTCGCCTTCGACACCATATACGCCGAAGGACAAAGAAGATACGTGGAAAGCCTGTCCGCTTACGCTAGGCAATTTCTGGGGCTCATGAATAAACCCGACGTAGATTCAATAGACGGGCTCTCGCCAGCGATTTCTATTGAGCAAAAAAGCACCAGCAAAAACCCACGCTCAACCGTAGGCACCGTCACCGAAATTTACGATTACCTGCGCCTCCTTTTCGCACGCATCGGAACACATCACTGCCCAAAATGCGGCAGCTCTATACGACCCCAAAGCCCAGAAAACATCGCATCCCTAATCATGACGGAACAGGGAAAAACCCTGACTTTCGTTGCACCAATAATCAGAGGAATGAAAGGAACTCACGAGGAAGTTCTGGAAGACCTCAAAAAGCAAGGTTTTACTAAAATCCGCGTAGACCAAAAAATCTACGATTCTGACGCCGTGAAAGATGAAGCGAAGCCTGTGCGTTATGAAAAGCACTGGATTGAAGCCGTCATAGACACCGTGAAAATCTGCAGTGAAGAGCGTTCGCGGATCGCGGAGGCGGTGGAGCAAGCGCTGCAAGTTGGCAAAGGCACCATGATAGTTATCGGCGCAGAAAACGTGGACGCAGAGAAAAAACGCGAAATCGACAGGTTCGAAGGAGAAACCACATTCAGCACTTTCGGCGCCTGCCCAAACCACCCCGAAATAGTGTTCGAAAGCCTGGAACCACGCATGTTCTCTTTCAATTCACCCTTCGGCGCATGCCCAACATGCCACGGACTAGGCGAAATCACCGAAGTCACTGAGGACCTCGTAATTCCAGACAAAACCAAGTCAATCCTTGATGGTGCGTTGGCAGTTTATGGCAAGATGGAGCTTAGCTGGCGGGCACAGCAACTGTCAGTTGTTGGGGAAAAATACGGCTTTGACCTTTTCACACCAATCAAAAACTTCACGGAAAAGCAACTTCACGTGCTTTTGTACGGGGACAAGGAACCGCTAAACGGTAACTGGTCTAACGGCGCCAGTATGTGGATGCGAGAAGGCTGGGAAGGCGTCATTCCACAGACTATGAGGCTGTACCGGCAGACGGAAAGTGAGTGGCGCAAGGAAGACATCGAGAAATTCATGAAGAGCCGCCCATGCAACGACTGCCAAGGTAAACGTCTCAAACCCGTCGTGCTCGCCGTGCGCATATTGGACAAAAGCATCATAGACGTCACGGACATGTCGAT
>JBGOXQ010000040.1:0-10652 GCA_041479225.1 Bathyarchaeia archaeon | reverse complement strand
CCTTTTGATTACCATTTGGATGTTTCTCCAACAAGCGGCACTATTCAGCAAGGAAACAGCATACAGACTTACTTGACTATAACCTTATCGCAAGGTTCTCCTGAAACCGTTGCTCTAAGCGCATCTGGTGGACCAAACGATGCGACCTACAGTTTCGACCCAACAACAGGAACACCGACTCTCATCAATACTTTCACCAGCACTCTCACAATTAACGTTCCAACCTCAGCACCTACAAATCCTTACTCTGTAACAATTACCTCTATTGCAGATAACGGAAAACAATACTCTATGTCATACACGGTGTCGGTATTGAGTGCCAAAGTTCAAGTGTCAGGTAGCATAAATACCAATGGCTTTGGGACTCATCCAACTCAGGTTCAATTCGTAGACCAACAAACGGGCATAACATATACAGGCTCTATGTCAGGGAATTCATACTCGATTTCTCTTCAAAATCAGCACAACTACAATGTTGTAGGTTATTATGCTGGTCTTCTGGGCAGTTCTGGAACATTCAACGGTGGCAGTTTATACGTCTATGCACCTGTCGGCTACACTACACAGTCTTATGACATCAGAGGTTAAAATGCAAAAAAAATATTTACTCACAGGGAAAACCTAAAACCCTCTTCTTTTTTCAATGCAAAGGCTTTAAAATTGCATTGCTTGGAATAAGAACTGAGGATTAAACCTGAAGGGATGACGTAGGTGAAGAAGGAGCATATTGCAGTAATACTTGGAATTGTTGGGGGCTTAGGAATCTTCTCTGGAATAACAAGCAATACAATAGCTATTATTGTAAGCGTGGTTGTGATATTCTTTTTATCAGGTTGGCTTTTCAATAAGCTCCAAAAGAAAGAAGCATCAAGTAGAACAGCAAGTAACCCGATAACAACCAATGACCAAAATGCGATAGGAGCAGTTGCTTTCATTGTGGTCTTAGTATTTTATTGCGTGTTCTTCTACATAGGGACACTTTTTTGAATCCATAAAAATTTCAGTTACCCAAATAGCCCTTAGACCCCCCACCATCCCCAATGATTTTCTGATTTTTTCCATTCCCCAAAAGACGTTTTCAAAAAATAGCCCAAAAAAATTTCACGCACATTTTGACGGGGGGATTTATTAGTGGATGTCAATAAATTTGGTTTTGAAGGATACTGTTACCCAGAAAAAGGTGTGAAACTCCCCATCTCTGCGAAAAACACAGCATTCTTCTTTTCTAAACCCCCTATGTGCAACTATAAGAGCCTCTTTTGCCAAACCGAACCCAAAACGAACAGCATGGAGCTTACCTTGCGGCATCTCAGATTCTCAAGCAACTATTCTTAAATTGCTCGTCTTTTTGACAAAGAAAAAGGAAGATAAGAAACAGCAGCGAAGTTGCTTATTGTTTCTTGTGTTCTTTGAGAACGGTCATCGGTGTCGTGCTTGTTTCGGCGATGCCTCCGACGGCTCTTAAGACTTCGCCGACGAAGTGTAGGGCGTTGTCGTTGCTGTTGGTTTTGAAGAAGATAGCGAAGTCCCAGTATCCGAAGAGGCTCCACGAAGACTCTATCCATACGCCTTTCATGGGTTCGTCAGGCATCTTTGAGAATCCGCTCCAGAACTCGCCGCCCTTTCCCGAGGCTACTTTAACTAAAACGAGGTATTTCTGCATGTCTTTATCCAACTTAAAACACCGCTCTTACTTTGCAGGAACGTGCCTTTAAGACTCTGTGACTGCATAACCACAACCACAACCGCGCCGTCATATTTGGATACTAATAGAAACTCATTGCAGAAAAGGGGGAGGGGGGATGGGGTAGGCTCTGAGAGCAGCAAGAAAAACGGGGGTAGGGTCCGCTATTGAAGGAAAATCAACGCAAAACATTTTGAAAACAACCTTCAAAGATAAGGAGACTCCAAGAAAGAAGCGTGACGGCGAAGCACATCACCGCCACGCTCATCCGGGGAGGATGCGTGTTTCATTCTCTCTCCATCTTTTCGTTTTGACTAGAGGTGCTTAGGGATAAGGTTGGGGCAAGCGGTATTTAATGCGATGCTTTAGCACATGGTGTTCGCATAATTAGAACAGGCTTGTCTATTGTTCTTTGCTTAGTTCTTTTTCGCGGAACAGAACCAGAACGGCGATGACTGCAACGATAATTGCAGCTGCAAGAAACAGCAAGGGAGCAAAACTTGAGGATAATCCTGGGCTAGCCGCGGCTACAGGTGCACCCGAAGGCACAACAGATGGTGTGGAAGTCGGAATGGGCAGCGGAGTCGCTGTGGAAGCGGGAGTTGGAAGTACTGTAGGTGTGGGAAGTGCCGAAGGGAGAGCCGTTGGCGTTGCAGTGGATGCTGGAACACCTTCAGTAGTTGACGGGACAGGAAAAGAAGACCCAGGACTGCTTGAAACAAAATACTGCCCACCTGACGACGTCGGAGAGTTACTTGGAGAAGCCGAAGGCGGCAAAACAACCCCAGTTGGATTAGCTGACGGAGTAGGCGTAATTGACAGCGTCTTCGTTGGCTCAGCTGAAGGCTGCGGATGAGACGCTGGCTCGGGAGCTAAAGGAGAATACAATACGGCGCCAGCCAGAAGGAAAGCTAAGGCAAACGCCAGAACCGCCGCCAACACCATTTTGCTCGTGGGTAAACTCAAATCTCAAACCTATCCTGCTGGCTACGGAAAATAAGGGTACAGACCATTATTTAATGCTATATTTTTCCGCAGGTGTCCTAATTTTTAGGACAGCATGAAACCGCAATTAGGATAGTTCTTAAATGGTTGATGCACATATTGGCGAGTGTGAAGGGCTTTGTCTGCTGACGACTCTGAGAAAGCACTGAAAGGAACCACGCTGGAAGTCTACCGCTTACTGCTGAAAAAGAACAAACCCATAGGCATTCGAGAAGTTCAAAGAGCCCTAAACCTAAGCAGCCCTTCAGTGGCAACATACCATCTCTCGAAACTGGAGGACATGGGACTTCTCAAAAGGGAAAGCAGCGGCTACACAGTTAACAAGTTCCTTCTGGAGTACAGCGTCAAAGTCAGCCACTTCCTAATTCCCAGATACCTCTTCTACGCCATATTCGCCTCCGCCATCTTGCTCATTGAACTCACGCTGATGAGACCCAACGTGTTGACTCGCGAATACGTCTTCTCCGTTGTAGCAACCTCAATTTTCTTCGTCGTCTTTTGTTACGAAACCGCTAAAACTTGGCTCCGAGGCAGCCTATAGAAATCCTAATGAATCGGTGCTACTTCTGTTTCTTGCATGAAGTATTCTTTTAAAATTGCCTCTGCATGGGGCATCCCCATTGAGCTGCACATCACTTTCATACTGCTCATGGCAGCCGTGGCTATTCTATCTTATCCAGATTTTTACCTCTTCGCCCTCGTCATGTTCCTCTTCCTCTTCGTCACGCTGCACGAACTTGCCCACTCACTCGTAGCCAGACACTACAATATTAGAGTCCGCAAAATCGTGCTGTACCCCATCGGCGGAGTCTCCGAAATCGAAGAAATCCCCGAAACCCCCAGCATCGAATGGCGCTTAGCCATAGCTGGACCACTAACAAGTTTCCTCATCGGCGCCATCTTGCTTGCCGCCAACCAACTTATCCTAATTGTTACACCCATCGCCGGACTGGGAGGTTCACTTACCACAGCGGGCAGTCTCCTGCTTGACTTAGGCGTGCTCAACGTGTTACTCGGCGGATTCAACCTAATTCCTGCCTTCCCCATGGACGGCGGCAGAGTCTTCAGAGCCCTGCTCGCGGAACGCCTAAAGTTCACGGACGCCACAAAATACGCCGCCTACATCGGCAGAATCTTCGGCATAGCCATGGTGATTTTCGGCATTATAGAACCCACTTATTTGCTGCTTATCGTAGTTGGCTTATTCGTCTACGTAGGCGCCACCGAAGAAGCGGAACAAACCATAGTTTCAACCACTCTTGCCAGAGTCAGAGTCAGCGACGTCACCTGCTCCGAAGTAGCCACCGTAGCGCCCGAAACCACTCTTGCAGACGCTATGAACATCATGTTCAAGGCACGCTACCACGACGCAATTGTGGCAAAAGACGGCACTTTCGAAGGCATAGTCGTCTGGGATGAGCTCGTAAAAGTTAAAACCGAGCAAAGAAGCCAACTTCGAGTGGAACAAATGCCCCTGAAGAAAATTACAGCTTTCCCAGATGAATCCGTGCTTGAAGCCCACAAAATCATGCTCAAAGAAAGAATAGCCGTTTTACCTGTGGTTGACAAGGAAAATCCATCCAAAGTCATCTGCGTCTTGACAAGCGAAGGCGTGGCAACAGCCTACGAAAAAGCCAAGAACCTCCGCTAAAAAACACAATCGCTTTGACGAGATTCTTAGTCAAAAACCTAATCAAAAAACCTAAAATACCAAAAAACTTCCTATAGCAATTATGGACTCTGAACTCGCTTCGCTTCACAAGATTCTGAAGGATAGGACCAGAAGCAAAATCATACTTTTGCTAAATGAAAAAGGAAACCTCACCTACTCCGAATTGATGAACACACTTGGAATAAGCAGCACTGGAACGCTAAATTACCACTTGAAAGTTATCAACGATCTTGTTATGAAAAAAGAAGACGGACAATATGTACTTACTGAAAAAGGCAAGCTTGCCGCGCGGCTGCTATTTGAGTTTTCGGATGCAAAGAGTCAATTCCAAATAGACACCGAGTTTCCGCGCTGGTATATAATTTTGGGAATTGTATCCTCCCTTGTCTATCTTGGCATCGCTCTGACACTCTACGTTGCAAGGATAATGAGTTTTTCGAGAATGATTTTAACAGCATCAATAGCTGCGTTAGTTCTTATTACTTTTATAATAACCGACAAATCAAGAACGATAAGAGCCAAATGGACACCTAAACGCCAGATGCTAGCAAGTGAAATCTGGATTATCATGTTCAGCGCTTTAATAAGTTCCACAGTCTTCATGGTCGGAGGAAGCATACTCCTTTTCGGTCTTGAAAACCTTCTGCGCTCATTTGAAATTCAATTTGTATTCCCGTTTTTTTGGTGGGGAATCATTAGCTTCACAGTTGGTCCGGTAATAGGCGGATTCATAGGTTACCTAAGGTACAAAAACGGCAAATACGCCCAGTATTCTTACTATGACCCGTATGCGTAAAGAAACGTCGAGTATTCAATTTTATCATCAGTAGGTAACGGTGAAGCTTGAACCGTCCACGTTTAGTGGAGAAAGCGTTGCCAACACAGTGCTTTGTCGGTTTTCCAAAATGACTTGGTAGTTGGGGAAACCGCTTATAGTTCCAATCGTTCGGTCGATTTGCGCGGTTGCGCTGGTGAATGTTATGCTTCCGAAGTCTGCCAGAGTGCTCAACTGGTTGTTCACCGTGGGTCGCTCAACTATCCATTCAGCTGTCAATCGAGATGAATTGTAAGTGAAAGTCTGCTTGAAACTCTGCCCGTTCGTGAGGTCGTTTATCGAGACTTCCCAGTCGTTTGAGTTGGAATTGACTAGACTTATGAAAGCTGTGATTTGGTCGCCTGCGGAAACATTTATGTCAGGTATTGTTATGGAATCTGCGGGAAGCATTTCGTACCACAAAGAATACTCTGGTTGACCGCGTATGGAATCGTGCTCTGAACCCACCTGAATCAACGTGTTTTCAGATTGTCCACCTATCCCTATCCAAGCTGCGGAGAACGTATCACCAAAAGAAACAGTCACAGCAGGTATAGTCCACGAACCGTTCACAGCCACCACAACAGGACGCTGGGCAAGTGCATCTGAAGCAACCACATACCCTGCCCAATCTGTGCTGATTACGGTTTGAGTCTGCAGAGTTTTAAGAAAAGGAGTTATGAAAGACGACAACACAGTCAATGAAGCAATAAGAAGAATTAACCACAATACAATCAGGAAGAGGACATTAGTTCTCCATCCTTTATGGGCCGTACGAACCATTTCTGCTCAATCCACAATCTGAAAACTTGACAAGTAAACTCGTGTGGTCACAAACTTAAATACACTACTGTACCTCTCTCAGCAGCCAGACCTTGTTTCAAACAGCCTAAAACAGAAAATATAACACTTTGAAAGATGCATTTTTTGGAGCATTTTCAGCCCTTTATAGGCAATTTCTGATTATAGGGAAAGAAAAAAAAGGAAAAATTGGTTTTGGAAAGATTGCATATCTCATTTCCTGCGGATCAGTACTACAGCTATGGCGATTGCGATGAGCAAAACAATTGTAGCTATGATTATGTAGAGGTCGAGCGGAGCCGATGAAGCTGTAGAGCCATCAGAGACTTCGGCTGCTGCGCCTACTGAAAGGCCTGTTGATGCCATAGAACTGCCGTATGAGCCGTCGCCAGCGAAACTTGCAACTATTGTGTATAAGTCGCTGTCAGGTGGAGTCCATGCAAATTTGTAGCCTGTGGTGTCGCTATTGACAGTCCCGATTACGATGCTGCTACCGTCTGAACGATGCGCTGACAACTGAACAGGAACACCCGTTACATGAGTAGGCATAGGCTGTTGTTCATACAAATACTCCATCCACGCTGCCATATTGTCTTTGGATACACATGGAGTTCCCGTTGCGCCCGGAGATTGGTCTGTCACTGTTCCTTGAATCAGCACAGTTGCGCCTTTGCTTATAACTGAAGATGATACTGAGACTGTAGTGTCTGATGGACCCTTGCCGATACAGTAGATTAGGTTGTCGTAGCCATTGTGTGATACCAAGTAGCCATCCGAAATGACTGGTTGCTCAAACCAACCCTTCAAACTCCAAACTTCGTTGCCATTAGTTGCGTCGATTGCAAATATTTTTTCTCCCAAGTACATTGGTTGAACGCCGTTGCCGTGTTCCCCAGTGGTTGCGAAGACTTTGTTGTCAGCAATGGTTATGCCGTTGTATAATGGCCAAGTGCCATAAGGAGTCAAAGTGCCCGCGTTGCCGCTTGAGAAGTCCCACTTGTGTGCTCCTGTGGCTAAGTCGTAGCAGTGAACCATTCCGTCGTATCCAGATGCGTAGAAGTTCCCGTAAGCCACCTGATCTCCAGTGTTATAGAAGCCCCAAGGATTAGTGTATGGGTCAGATGTCCACATGTGTGTTCCAGTTTTCAGGTCGAAAACAACCCACTGCATAGTTTGCTTGACATATTCAAAGTACATTCCGTTGTTGGCAAGCGAGTTAGTGAATGAGCCAAAACCCACTAAGTCATTCGGCAGATTGGAGGGATTCACCAGATCAGTAGTCCAAAGTCTAGCACCAGTGTTCTTGTCAAAACCGACCCAAGTGCCAGTTACGGCTGATTGAGCAAAGATTGCATCGCCTACCTTCGAAATGGCTAACCCAGGAATTGCTGGAATACTTACGTTCCACTCTACGCCTTTAGTGCCATCAAGCTTTGATCCCACTGGAGGTCGCCACATCCAAGTATTGACTGTGCCAGCAAAGGGTGGGAACGGAATCGCTTTTGATGAATTCCAGAGAGCTAAGGTATTAGTTGTTGCGTCGAGGCTGTAGATTAGAATCTCACCGCTTTTGCCAAATACAGCTGTTCCTGCAGGGACATTATTTATGTCTAATATCCAGTCTCCTTTGAATGCATCGTACATTGACCAGGTTCCGCCAGTTAAGCCAAAGACGGAAGATGTGAAACCGCCATCAGGTGTTGTCCATAAGTATGCGTAGCCGCCGCCTTGGTTGGGAGACATGAAGTTGTACACTTGACCGAGTGTAAGCTGTGGATAGCCGATGGAAGGCAAGCCGCCATTATATAGCATAGAATTAGATAGTACGTTGCTGGAGCCATTGTGCCACCATAATTCTTTTCCGGTACGCATGTCAACGGCTGTAAATCCATAATATGGTGCAGTAGGTGTGTTATAATATAGAACCCCGTCAATAATTATTGGTGGCTTGAAATATTGTTCGTATGACTGGCCAGTATAGTAAGATGCTGATTTGCCATCTCCAATTAGACCGCCTAGAGTGATTGGTTTTGTCCACAGAATATGTGCTGTGTTGGGAGCTTGAGTGTTTGGAGCAAAACAAGAACCGCCATCAAAAGCACGGCTTGTTGTGTCCCAGCCAGCCATTAGCCAATCGCCCGAAATAGAAGCCCACAAATAGTTCATTCCATTAATCGGGCGTGTCCAATAGTCGGTTGGAACCGAGACTTCAGGGGGCGGCACCACTTGCTGTTCTTGCACCACGAGATCTATTTTGTTGCTTGTAGAAGCCAAGTATTGGTTGTCAAGCGGTATTGGGGGTATAACACCCATTCCTTGTATATGCTGTCCCGGGAATGTCCACTGGAAAGAGTATGTACCGATGGCGGTGGGATTGAATACATAGTAAGCACCTCCAACTGCATCAGAAGTATAGGGACCCTTGGTTTCTGTACTTCCGTCAGGCTTCAGTATTGTCAACATTATGCCCTGCCATCTATCACCTGCGGGTCCAACTGCTGTTGGCGGAGGGTCACTCATCCACATAGAAACCTGCACTTGCTGATTGATACCGACAGGATTCGGATTCACGGCGAGAAAAGCGTAAGTCGGAACATCTGCTGCTTTAACACCGGGTATGGTTGCAAAAACTGCGCTTACAGCTAAAAGCATTGAAATGAAAACTACACTTAATATTTTGTTTTTTATGATTTTCAATCTCTCTCACATCCAAAATTTTTTGAGCGCTTCACTATTTGTATGCATTGAATATTTAACATTTTTTAAGAATCACTTTTTCGAATAATTAGTCATAATAAAAAAGCACTAATTAATCAGTTTTCAACGGAAAATAACTTTTGCCAATTGCATCTAGCATGCGAGCGAAAAAATGAGCGTTCAAATTGCAGAATAGTGACGGATTCTAAGATCTTGCGCGGAGACGGGGCTATATTTTTATATGCTGTTCCGAGTATTTGCGGATGTGCCGTGATTTAAGGTGACATTCAAGCCCGAAGTTAATTCTAATCAACGTCTTACGCCTGACTATCGTCCAGTTGAGCTGGAAAAGGAAATCCGCCTGTTCTGGGAGAAAAACCAGATACGTCAAAAACTGGAATTCATAGAGAAGAACCCCCGTAAAGGTTTCTTAGGCTACGTGGAAGGTCCGCCCACGTTGAATGGGATTCCACACATCGGCCACGCCCGAGGACGCGTCATGAAGGACATCCGTTATCGCTGGAAAACCATGCAAGGCTACTTCATGCCTTTCTGGGCAGGATGGGACTGCCAAGGCTTGCCCGTGGAACTTGAAGTGGAAAAAATCCTCGGCGTCAAAAACAAACGCGAACTCCTTGAACGCGTCGGCATGGAACGCTTCATCGAAGAATGCAAGAAAGCCATCATGCGATACCACCAGATGTGGCTGGAAGCCGACAGCCGCCTGGGCGTATTCATTAATCAGGAGAAGGCTTACTGGACTTACCGCGACGAATACATCGAACGCGAATGGCAAATCCTCAAACGCGCCTGGGACCAAAAACTGCTTGAAGAAGGACACTACGTTGTAGCTTACTGCCCTGGCTGCCAGACCTCGTTGAGCAGTGCCGAAGTTGGCTACGAAGGTAGCTACAAGGAAGTCGAAGACCCCTCGCTTTACTTCAAATTCAAGGTTGTGGGCACCGCAAATGAATTTTTCCTAATTTGGACAACCATGCCGTTTACAATTATCACGGATACGATGCTTGCGGTTCAGCCAGAAGCCGAATATTCCAAAGTGAAAGTCGGCAGCGAAGTCTGGATTATGGTTAAGCCGCGTGTGGAGCCTGTGATGGAGGAACTCAGCATAAAGAACTATTCGATTACTGGAACTGTCCAGGGCAAAACTCTTGAAGGCACAATGTACGAGTATCCACTGAAGGATATTATTCCGAAGCAGGCGGAACTTGAAACCAAACACCCACTGGTGCATCATGTCATCGGCGAAGACTTTGTAGATGTTAACACCGCCACAGGCGTCGTGCATTTGTCGCCTGGGAACGGGGAAGACGACTTCTGGGCTGCCAATAGAAGAGGCGTGCCGATCTTTGCGCCTTATGATGATGAAGTAAAATTCACCAAGGACGCAGGCATATTCAACGGCGTCTTTGCCAGAGAAGCAGATATGCTTGTTGTTGAGGAACTCCGCAACAGAAACGCTTTCGTAGAAGTTAAAAAAGTAAAACATGAGTACCCAACTTGCTGGCGGAGCCACCACAAACTCGTATGGCTCGCCAGAAAAGAATACTTCTTACGTACAGACAAAATAAACAGCAAAGTCCTCGAAGCCACCGAAAAAACCGAGTACTTCTTCGAAGAGCCAAAAAACCGCTTCATAGCATTCCTCAAAGAAGGCAAACCATGGTGCATCAGCCGAGAACGCGTCTGGGGGACGCCGCTGCCTGTTTGGACGTGTGAAAAATGCAGTCATAAACGTGTCGTAGCATCCAAAGCTGAACTTGTGCGGGATGCTCAGGAGAGGGTGCCTGAAAACTTCGAGTTGCACAAACCGTGGGTGGACCGCGTCACCCTCAAATGCGAAAAGTGCGAAGGTGTCATGCGCAGAGAGGACTATGTCTTGGACACTTGGCATAACAGCGGCGCTTCACCGTACGCAAGGTTCACAGATGAAGAATACGCAAGATACGTGCCGACAGATT
>JBGOXQ010000039.1:0-10772 GCA_041479225.1 Bathyarchaeia archaeon | reverse complement strand
GAAGTCAGCCCAAGCCTAGTGTATCCTTTCCTGAAGCAACTGGAACAGAAAAAGCTTGTCAAGCACACGCTGAAGCCCGTGGGTATCAAGAAAAAGAAAGTCTTCGAACTCACCAAAGAAGGCGAAGAGTTCTCTAAACAACTGTTCAAACGTTTTTCGGAACTAATCAGCGTCGCGCTGGAACCCAGCCTCGAAGTCTGCGCCCATTGCGGCTGCAAAGTCTACGAAGGCGGACACCGAGAAGTAATCAACGGCAAAGAATTGATGTTCTGCTGCTGCCACTGTGCAGCATCATACAAACAAAGCTTGAGAATCAAATAAATCGCTCATAGTTCAGAGTTCCAAACGTAGAAGGCTTTGCCTTAAAACTTCTTCTGCTGAATGTAAAATATTGTTCAGATGGCTTTTGAGTAACGTGGATTTTGCAAAGAAATTTAAGCACAACATGCAAATAACTCAATCAGAGTGAGAATTTGTTTGCCAATAACCCGAAGTGCCCATTCTGCGGCAACAGCGACGTAGCAAGGCTAAGAGACGACAGATGCCTCGGCTGCGGAAGATTTGTAGCCGACAAACACTGTCCGATTTGCAGAAGAGAAAGAACATTTTCATCCGACGCGCAAGTTGAAGGGTGCTGGTACTGCGGAGCAATATTCAATGCCTCCCAAAATTTAGACGGCAGCGGCGGTTCTTTGCTTCTTGAGGAAGGCTTAGTTGAAAAAGCAGGGTTTGTATCGTGCGAAAACTGCGGAAGCCGAATGGCGCAAAGTGAAATCTTTTGTCAGAAATGCGGATCTCTCAAAAGCAGGTAAAAGCGTTCCCTACGGCGATGCCTAATCTTCAGATGAACTGCACGTTTAAGGAGAGAAGCTAGTTGCTATTCTAATCTCTTTATGATGTGGTACCCAAACTGCGTCTTGACTGGTTGCGAGACTTCGCCCTTTTGTAGCTTGAACGCACAAATCTCGAATTCCTTAACCATTTGCCCTCGACCGAATTTCCCAAGGTCTCCGCCCTTCTTGCCCGATGGGCACTGCGAGCACTGCTTGGCGATTTCGCTGAAGGACTCGCCTTTGGCTAAGCGGTCTTGGATGGCTTTGGCTTCAGTTTGGGTTTTCACGAGTATGTGAGCACAACGAATTTTGTCTGGCATAAACAAAGCATAGCACAAAATCAGTTAATAACTCTTACTTGCCAGAACCTGCAAAAGTTCAACCCACTTTTCAGCATATAAATAGAGGGGGGGTAGGGTCTGCAGAGCAGTAAAAGCCATCGCCATCATATTTGGATGCTAATAGAGATTCATTGCAGAACCCCAAGGGGTAGGGTGCTATTCGCGAATTATCAGCTCAAAACATGTTGGAAAAAGCGGTAGGGGGATGGGGTCTATCAGAAGATAGCGTGATCTACCAACCAATTACAAAAACTTTCCTTGAGCGTGTGCAATATATTTAATTTTAGCTTCGCCTTCTGATTTCCTATGCACGAATGGGCTTTAGCTGAAGCAGTAATTGCAACGGCTCTACAAATCGCTGAGAAAGAAGGATTAAAGCAAGTCACAGAAGTAACCATCAAAGTGGGCGAACTGCAGCAAGTGGAACGGGGAATTTTCCGCTTCGCCCTCAACCAAATCAAGCCAGAATGCCTTAAAAACGCCAAGTTCCACTTAACTACAGCCAAAACCAAGCTCAAATGTAGAGTCTGCACAAACACGTGGCTTTTTCGCGAAGCGAAACTGGATAAAGACACGGCGGAAGCCATACATTTCGTTCCAGAAGTCGCACATACCTTCATCAAATGTCCAAAATGCGGCAGCCCAGACTTCGAAATTGTCGAAGGCAGAGGAGTTTGGCTGGAAAGCGTCAAAGGAGTCCGCTAAGCATGGTTGACCCTCGAACCAGCATCATCGCCCAACGACTCAAGCGTATTGGCAGGATAATTGCGGTTTCAAGCGGAAAAGGCGGAGTAGGCAAAAGCATAGTGGCAACCACATTGGCTTTGGCGCTTGCTAAACGCGGCTGCAAAGTGGGACTTTTTGACTTAGACTTCACCAGTCCATCAACACATGTTCTCCTAGGCGTAAAAGACGTAGTGCCACGGGAAGAGAAGGGTTTGATTCCGCCAGTAATTCACGGCTTAGAGTACATGTCACTCGTCTACTACTCCAAAGACGAAGCAGCACCGCTACGTGGCGCAGACACGTCTAACGCTTTGATTGAGCTGCTCGCAGTCACCTTGTGGAATGAATTGGATTTTCTTGTTTTGGACATGCCGCCTGGAATCGGCGATGCAGTGTTAGACCTAATTAGGCTAGTGCCACGGATTGAGTTTTTAGTTGTGACGACATCTTCGCAATTAGCGTTTGAGACCGTGAAGAAACTTGTCTCGTTGCTGCAGGAATTGAAGGTACCTGTGGTGGGTGTGGTGGAAAACATGAAGATGACAGAATCGCAGAATGTCCGATGTCGAACGGAAGCCTTGAGCGTGAAGTTTCTGGCTGAAATTCCTTACGACGCCGAAGTTGAAGGCGCAATTGGCAGCGCGGAACGGCTTCTCGGCACTGCTGTTGGACGGAAAGCGAAGGAGATAGCGCAATCCATATGACAGCCATCTTTGCTCTTAAGCAAGAGAGACTGGAATGCCGCAGGTTAAGGCGTTAATTGCAGACTACGTTGGAACATTGGTGAATGCGCGAAGGTACACTCTGGAAGCTTCGATGGCAAAACTTCATAGCGCTTTAACGGAAGCAGGTTTTGAAACTAGCCAGAAAGAGTTCTTGGAAGCCTATGCCAAAGGACATGAGAAGTACCGTTTGGTGCGTTACGGCGAGTTGAGGGAGGTAACTAACGCGGTTTGGGTGTCAGAGGCGTTGTGCAGTCTCGGGTTCAAAGTTGGCATAGATGATGTACAGATGAAGGCTGCTTTGAATGTGTTTTTTCAGGATTACATCGATTCCCTTGAACTCAGATCTTGCGCTGAAAAACTGCTGCGAAAAACAACTGCCATCTGCAAGTTGGGTTTGATCTCCAATTTTACGTATGCGCCTGTGGTGCATAATAGCTTGAGAAAGCTAGGCTTAACTGAGTTTTTCAACGCAGTCGCGGTTTCAGAAGAGGTCGGATGGCGAAAACCTCACAAGCGAATCTTTGAGGTTGCATTGGAACGGCTTCAGGTAGATGCCAAAGAAGCGGTTTATGTCGGTGACAGCCCAGTCGAAGACATCAAAGGGGCTTCAGCAGCTGGGATCAAGACGATTTTTGTCCCTTCACAGTTTAACAGCATATCTGACTTAGCAATGAGTGGACAGAAACCAGACATCGTTGTTGCGGATTTGGGGGAATTGTTCCGCGACTTCTCCAAGATTGCAGTTTATTAGTGTATAGCGTATTGCGTATTCATATTCCTTAAATAGATTAACTGCGATAGTGCTATATGGTGAATGGGCTTGCCGAGAAGAAGAGCTGTAGCTATTCTACTGTTCCCTGTTCTGGCCATTATCTTCATAGTCGGATGGATCATGTACGCTTTAGGAGAGCCAAAAGCAAGTACCAAGAGAAGTCCCAGCAGAAACGCGAAAGCAGCCAAGAAAGAGCATGATTTGGAAACTGGGCTGTTGGCAGAATTAGCTGAAGAACAGGAAGTTACCGCAAAGCATTAGCTGAAATTCGCAGCACCTTGTCTAAGAGTTGTGCTCAGCTTCTTGAAGGCTTGCGTGAAGAGCATGAATCTTTGAAAGAAGAGAACTCGCAAAGTGGTTTTTGACGCTGTTGATTTTTCGGGTTTGTCAGCGTGAACGTTCAGAGTGAGCTCTATTTCTCGGAGCAGACTATAGCCCCCCTTATATAAACTAAGAATGGAATCTATTCCTGCCAAAGAGAAGTTGTTGGTTTGCGGAATCCGAAGTTACGTCCACATGGATCCTTGGTGACCAGGTATATTCCTACGGCTACAAGGTGAAAGCACCAAGCGTAAGCGGCAAATTTGGTAGCCGCCTGAGAGGGCGACTCCAGAACCACGCCGTAACTACAGAAGATGGCTCAGCGGACTCCCACCAACCCTGAAGTCAAAAGGCTTCACCACTCTAGCCGATATTAACACTTAGATGCACACGCAGGAAAAAACACAAGCCACAGCAGTAACTGAGAAACTCATTTTTCTATAGAGTTTTAATGAGAGTTTCCATGCTGAAAACTGTGTTAGCACAGCCATTCTTTATCAACGGAACAGACTGCGATGTCACGCCTACGCTTGACAACATTTCCACAGACATTTTCGCTTCTTCGCCACAAGCAACACCGACCAATCCCTCATAGTGACGGGTCTTCAAGATTTTCGGCACACATGAGCCTCCGGGCAACACGTAAACATCATAACCTTTCTGCTTAGCCACACGAGTCGCCTCGTTGACACCGCAGTCAGGAGAACAATGCGCACAAACGTAAGTGGGAATACTCGGGTCAAAACTGGCCTTGCAGCGAGAATCCATGAACTTTCTACAACAATGAGGCAACATAAGCGCCCTCTTCTTGGTTTGAAGGAACTTCCCTCTCTGCATATGATTCACGGCATGCATATCAATCATGTCTTGAAGAACAACAACTGCATCTGACAAGTTAAGCCCCGTGGCTTCCTGAATCTTGAACTTCTTGATGATATCCTGCAGGGTCTTAAAGACGACTTTGTTTATACCCTTCTGGTAACCCACCAACGCGACTTCCGTGAAGAAGAAACGCGGTGCGTTTGTAAAGTCAAAGGTAAATTTATATGGCATATCCAAAGAGTGCAATTTGCGCGCTTAAAAGAATATCGTCTTAGAAATACATGTTTTCATGAAAAAGTTGGTTTCTGCGGATACTCGGGCACCGCAGTTCGGGCAAATACTCAACGCGATGCCTCTGGCCATAAATATTATCTGCGAGATACATTACTTTCCATCTGCTTAACATTTTCGCTTCGCTAAAACTAAACCTGATTCCAAGCATAGAAACTCTAAGAAAAGAAAAGTGATTTTAGATGCTTATTTGGAACATCAAGCGTTCAACGAGTTCTTTGTACCGGTTCCTGATGGTAACCTCAGTGACCTGCGCAATCTCAGCAATCTCCCGCTGCGTCTTCCTTTCACCCGTCAAGACCGAAGCGATATAGCTTGCAGCTGCAGCGATGCCTGTTGGACCGCGACCCGAAGTCAACTTTAGCTCCTTGGCAGAAGCCAGAATCTTGTGGGCGATTTCCTCGACTTTTCCCTGCATCGTCAACTGATTGCTGAACTTCGTTATGTACTGGCTGGGTTTAAGCGGCGGAATAGAATAGTTCAACTCCTTAATCAGGAAGCGATAGCTGCGACCAACCTCTTTCTTATGCACCGTAGACGACTGAGCTATTTCATCCAGCGTCCTCGGCAACCCGCACTGCCTGCATGCAAGGTAGATTGCAGCGGAAGTTACGCCTTGGATTGAGCGCCCACGGATAAGCCTTTCCTTCACAGCTTTGCGGTAGATGACTGATGCAGTTTCGAGAATGTTTTTGGGAAGATTCAAGTTGTTAGAAATCTTGGTGATTTCCGACAAGGCAAAAGCTAAGTTGCGTTCTGTGGCGTCTGAAACCCTGATGCGACGCTGCCATTTTCTTAAACGGTAAACTTGCGCTTTCTGTCCAGGCGAGAGACTTTTACCATAGATGTCTCGGTCATGCCAATCGATAGTTGTGGACAAACCCTTATCGTGAATAGTATAAGTTAATGGAGCGCCAACTCTTGTTCTCTTGGATCTTTGCTCATCATCGAATGCCCGCCACTCCGGTCCCCTGTCAGCTATTTTAGCTGCAACCACGAAGCCGCAGTCCATGCAGACTATTTCGGCGCATTCGTAATCGCGCATGAGTCTTGTGCTGCCACATTCAGGGCAGGATTGAACCTTGAAAGTTTCAACTTTTTGCGAACTTTGTGTGGAGTCTATATTTTCATGCAGTTCATTATTCCCACTCATTCGTTCTTAGCTCCGTTCCTTCCTCGAGGAGGAAACGTATAACTGCCTGCTGATCAGTTTTTCAGGATCTTTAACTGAAGGTCTTATCACTGCATAAGGTGCCGAAACCGGACCAACGACATCGAACACTTTACCAACAACTCTCAAATTCTCGTCAATTATTGCTGCGCCCATCTTCGGAGCCTTGTCCACCTTCACGATAATATTTTGCGCCGGCGTCAAATTGAGAACTTTCCCTAATCTTTGCAACACATTCCCCTCTCGAAAAACACATGCGTCATCGTAGTACGTTATTTAAGTCTTTCTGCAAAACACGTTGAATGAAGCAACGTTAGCCCAAATTGCAGTAGAAAGCTTCTTAAATAAGAAGTGTGGATAAACCTGTGCCTTAAAAGGGTGAGGCCAAGATATGTCAAAACCATTCTATGTTAAATATGAAGCACCGAAAGAAGTTGTAGATGCAGCCTATGAAGCCCTATCAATTGCTTCGAAGTCAGGCGTAGTTAGGAAAGGAACAAATGAGGCAACAAAAGCTGTGGAACGAGCTATAGCTAAGCTTGTAGTCATAGCTGAAGATGTTGACCCGCCAGAAGTTATAGCCCATCTACCCATACTCTGTGAAGAAAGAAAAATCCCGTATGTTTTCGTCCCAAGCAAAGAGCAGCTAGGCAAATCCGTAGGTATAGATGTTCCAACCGCCGCGGCATGCATACTCAAGGAAGGCGACGCCACAGGCTTAATCAAAGAGATAATCACGCGACTTGAGCAGATGAAAAGAGGATCTCAGTAATGAGCAAGGAAGAGAAGGCATCCGCAGCTCAGGAACTGACGCCAGCCGAAGTCATTCAGATAATTGCGCGCACGGGAGTCACGGGCGAAATCACTCAGGCTCGAGTGCGCATACTTGAAGGCAGAGACAAAGGACGCATCATCACAAGGAACGTTAAGGGTCCAGTGCGAGTGCAAGATATCCTGATGCTTAGAGAAACGGAAAGAGAAGCTAAGAAAATCAACAGATAAGAAAGGGACTGGCTATGCCGAAAAACAGAAAATGCTCATTTTGTGGGAACGAATTCCCAGCGGGCACGGGCATGATGTACGTCAAAAACGACGGCGCAATCTTGTGGTTCGATTCAGGCAAATGCAAAAAGAGTTCTTTACTGTTCGGACGAGACGCTCGCAAACTCAAGTGGACAACGTACTTCGGGAAAGAAGAAAAAGGCAAAGCCTAACCGCAACAAAGGCTATACTGCATTTTACACCCAACATTTTCCCCTATTTTATTAATAGAATCGTAGCTTAAGCTACGCTGAACTATTGAAAACACAAATTGATTACTTTTTGTTATTCTTTTTCTGCAGAAAGTTAATGGTTTTTTCAACATGCTATTGACGGCGGAAAACGCGAATAGCAACCTATCCCCTATAGGTTTCTGCAATTTCGCGATGATCATAGTCACAGCATCGTTAGTAATTGTGATAGCAGTTTTTTTTAGGAAATGCTGAGTCCAACAAGTTTTTTTACTGCTTAGCCTTCGAGTAGAGTTTTCTAAGCATAACCATTGCTAAAATTATTATAGCTACTGCGGCTGCCATGGCAACAATAGCTGTGACGGGAAAGTTAGTTTTCTGGGTCTGTTTTCCATAGTCTTGCTGCAGAAAGAGGAAAGTGGGTGTGGGAAAAACATGTGCTGTTGGACTGGGTGGTACGGGTGTGTTTGGAACTTTTGTTGGTTTTGGTGTTAAAGCTGGCAAAGTTCCAGGAGTAGTCGTTGGAGTGTTGGTTGATGGCGGAGACGGAGTTGGGGAAGGCGAACCCGAAACAATCGGCTCTATCTGTACTGTCAGAGTTGCTTGCGCAATCGAAGAAGATAGGTAAGTTGCATTGATGTTGGTGAAGAATTGTCCAGTGTAGCTTAGCTGCAACTTATAGGTACCAATTTGGCTAGGCGTGTAGAGGACATATTGGGAGCCTGTCGCGTCTGAATTGAATGGTCCTCTTGTTTCCACAGCCCCATCTGGACGTGTAATTTTGAGAATTAAACCTGTGAAGTGGTCGCTGGATGTGGGCGGAGGTGGTGAGATCAACATGTTAATCTGCGCTGTTTGACCAACGCCGACGAGGTTGGGCTGAAGGTTTATGGATGCTGTGGTTTGAATTGCGCTTGGCCGTGGACTGGCTAAAGCTATGAGTGGATATCGGTCTTGATTGTTTGAGTCTATGATGTAGGGTGTGTCTCCGATTCCGTCGTTGTTTGCGTCGGTTCCGTTGTAGTCGCTCCAATAGTTTCCGCCTGAAAAGTAGCCGTTGTCCCACGAATTATGATTTGGCTCGTAAAAATATGCTTGAATTGAATTGTTGATGAAACTATTATGATAGAACTTGTTGCCGTTGTTTGAAGCGCCATAGACCCCGTAGAAGTTTTTTGTTACATTATTTGCAGAAAAAATATTGTTGCTGCTGAAATCAGTTTCTAAGCCAACGTGGCTGTTTGTTACATTGTTTGCAAAAAAATTGTTGAAGCTGCTTGAGTCAACAATTATGCCTGAACCTTGATTGTCGGTTATATCGTTCGAAGAAACGATATTCGAGTTGCTTGAAGCAATAACTGTAATCCCATGAACCTGTTTTGCCATATTATTTGCTGATATATTGTTCAAATTACTGTTTGTTGAGACAAGAATGGGTTCATAGCCATTCATGAAAGTGTTTTCGACTACGCTATTATAGCTTGAATTAACTAGTTGGATGCCAAACTCATTGTTTGCAAAGCTGTTTTGATACAATGAATTGCCAACCGAGTCGGATAATTTTATGGCAAAATTGGAAGACCAGTTGAACGTTTGAAAGTTTGTGAGTTTGATGTTCTTGATTGTAACATTGGTTCTTCCAGCTAAGAGGATTCCCACTCCAATTCCTGCGTCATCAAGCACATGTCCTGCGCCGTCAAGTACGATGTTGTTTCGTTCTAAGACTATTTGACCCTGAATGTCCGCCGTAAACGTGTAAACATTTCCTGTGTTCGAAATCGGTGCCGATGACGGGCTAGTGCTTCCGTCAGCGTTGATTGTTATGACCTGTGTGTTATCGGATTGGGCAACTTGGAGGTTGGCTGCGCACATCGCGATCAGCATGATTAAAATAACGACCGCGTAAGTTTTCATTCCGTTTTTTCCCTCCCTTCTACAGGACATTCATGCCTGCTACTGCGATGATAATTCTTAGCGGAAGTGCCTATTAGCTCTCCCTGAGGAACAAAGTGTTCTTTCACCAGAACAGTAAAAAACGCATGTTTTGCCAAGTTACAATTTTTTTTGCTTCTGGAATAAGTCATTGACGAAATCGGCTAGCTTAAGCTTTCTCTTCTTGGCTATTCGCTTGAGGGCGTTGCTTATACCTGTGCTGTACTGGACCGCCTTCTTCGGCTTCTCCACTATGCTCTTAGAGAGTCCCATGTTTTCCGCGGCTTTCCGCAAAACCAGCTTCCGCAAGGTATCCGCTTTCCGCTCAAACTTCAGCTCCGTAGGCAAACTCATCGCGAACTTGGCAAGTTCGAAGGATGCGAAAGGCAAACGCAACTCGACACCGTGGAAACTGCAGATTTTCTCGTCGCGTTCCAAGTTGCTTTCGTGAACGTTAACCACGTCATTGTACATGGTTCGCCTAACTTTCTCATCGCCATCCGCCACGTACTCTTTGACGTATCGTTGGTAGCCTCCGAAAAGCTCATCTGCACCCTGCCCCGCAAGCAGCACCTTAAACCCTGCCTCCGCAGTTTTCTCTGCTGCCCAGTAAAATGGCACGCCTATGCTTGTTTTGATTGGGTCAGGTTCCTCTATGAGCCCAACCACGTTGGAGATGACTTTTTCGATGTCGGCTTCCTTGAACAAGTGAACCTGCAATGGCAAATCCAACTCTTCAGCTGCCTTCCACGCTTCTTCAGTTTCAGGCTGATTCTCCAAACTCACATGCACAAGCTGAACTTCCACACCGCACTTCTTAGCCAAAAAAGCAACCAAGCTGCTGTCTAACCCTCCCGAGAAGGCAACTACCACTTTCTTCACACTAAAAACCCGTTTTTGAACAGAGCTTTCCAGCAGACTCTGCAGCTTTTCCGCGGCTTCCCCTAAGCTTACGGACGTGGGCTCTTGGTACGCCAGCGTCTTCACAGGCTTAAACTTGAAACCCTCCCTCGTGACAATTGCCACGTGCCCAGGCGGAAAAGACTTGGGTTCCTGCACGCCAAGTTTCCACAGCGCTTTCCGATTCGACGCGAGCGCCGCAACCGTTTCGTTCTCGCCATAGTACAGGGGCTGCACGCCTACAGGGTCTCTTGCAGCAACGATGCGTTGGGGCTCGGCAACTATTAGCGCGAAGTCTCCATCAACATCACTAACGAAGCGCTCAACCGACTTGTAGTTGTCACCCTGAAGTTTCATAGTTACAACTTCTAAAGCCAAGTTTTCTTGAGTTTGTGGATACGTTGCTCCTTCAAAAATAACCGCTGAACCCTCAAGCTTCATGAGCTGAGGCTCGTCGCTTGGAAGTGCTGTTGATGCAGAATATCCTATAGCTATTACCGAATGTGCTTTATGCAGGCTTGGTTCGTCAATTTCTTCTTCTGTCCAGATTCTTGAGGGCGTCGCCACGCCGAAGCACACATTTTTCTCAGGATACAAAGTTTTCAGCGCCGCCATAACTTGGGGTACGGCGTTCTCGCCCTTCTTATTTAACACCGTAATGCTGGTCTTCATGCCTAATCTGCGTCTCCTTGTGTGCTTTGGCTAG
>JBGOXQ010000038.1:0-10859 GCA_041479225.1 Bathyarchaeia archaeon | reverse complement strand
CCACGGGTACGAGCCCGCGAACGTGAGCAGCGTGAAGCGCCAGAACGGCATACGGGCGACGCCCGCAGGCACGCTGATGAAGGTGCGCACAACCGGCATCAGCCGTGTGGCGAAGACGGTGATCTGCCCGTAGCGGCCGAACCAGTGGTCCGCCCAGTCCAGCTCCCGCGGGGTGATCAGCACGTACTTACCGTACTTCTCCAGCAGCGGATCCATGAAATTCGGCACGAAATCATCATCCACTTCCCCCAAAACCACCGCATCGCCACTCCTGTAAACCAAAGCCACGACAACTGTGTCTTTCATGCCCTCGAACTTGCTTTTGATCTGCCAGTACTCGCCTTCAACTCCGCTTTTGCCTTGCTCCATCACCCAGCTGTACCTGCCCTTCGGATGGTCATCTTGGAAAAAGTTAACGACGCACACAGCATCACCCACTTTTTTCGGGGCGTCACTTGTTTTGACGTAAAACCAAATCGTCACAAAACATTCCTCCACAATTAACTGCAGCGTTACTCCTTATTTGCCTTTACGGAAAACAGCCGCCCAAAATGGAAACCTAAAAAACACCCTGCAACAAATATACATAATAAACTGAGATGAACGAGCGGATAAGCATGGTAGACTTCGATATAACCCTGATAGTCATCATAACCAATACGCTGGTTGTTCTCGCAACCTTCATAGCCACCCTCTACAGAATAAAAATAGAACGCGAACAAATCCTAACCGTCAAGAAAAACGTTCAAGCCAAAGAATGCATAGACTCCCTCCGCAAATACATCAAAACCGAACGTCCCTCCCTGATCGGTATGAACAAACAAGAATTCAACGAATTCCTAGACTACTTGGAAAAACTCGGCAACTGCTAACTCGCCAGGAAATATTTTGCCGCAACTCATAAGCGCTGCTTCTTACAAAAAAAGCAAGCCTTTCTTATTGTTGTTCACATTGTTGTTGTATACTAACACTCACAATTCTTTAAGAGCAAAGAATGAGCCGTATATGTAGAGACTTGAACTTTACTATGAAATTCAATGAAGTTCTAGATCTGCTAAAAGCAGTATCAGCATTCCACGCAGATTCAAACGGGGAAACCCCGAAACTTTGCGTTTACGACACTCAAGACCTGACTGAAGGTTACGTTCTCTGCATACACAAGAATTCAAACAACGGCATGTTTCTTAATTTTCTCGAGTCGGTGGCTGAAAGACGCAAACTCGGAATAAGAGAATTCAACGGGCACTTAGTTCTCTACTCCTTAACATATAGCTAAAGCACCTCTGAAAGATCACTGAAAGCTCAAGAAACAAAAAACAACGTGATTATCTTTCAACCAGCCAATAAAGCCTAGAACGGCCAAAGGGACTTGCCGAAACGGAAAACCTGATCTACCTCAGGCTTTATGGGCGCAATCACCTTGTCTATTCGCTCAACAACCTGCTTCAACGTTTCGTCGCCGTCAAAGTGAACCCTAACCTGCACCTCGCAGCCTAATCTCTTTTTTGCAAGTTCCACGTAGCCGCACTCATCATCCCAGAAGTACTCATCCCCCCACTTCTTCACCTCTACCTCGGTGATGTAGTCGATGCTTTCAAAACCCGTCTCAATCTCCTCAACAATCCTGCCCGCATTCTTCTTCAAATACCTACGCGTAAACTTATCCAACCGCTCAAGCTTCTGAGCGAACGCCCGCAAAGCCTTCGCCGCATCAGCAACAGCCACCTGCCGCAGCCTAGGCGCAAGAATAGCCAAATGCACCTCAGCATGACCCTCCCCCAAGATGTCCGGGTGCTCCCGCGCAATAGAAAACAGAAAATCGCCGATTTGCTCCTGAAGCGGCAGCGCCTCGCTCTCCTTCTTCGTCTTCCTGATTTCCTTAACCTTGTCTTTCGGAACATAAGCCAGATAATGCTTCTGCAGGGCTTTCTTGCTTAAATATCCAAACCAGAAGAACACGTAGCCATAGTTCGCAGGCACAGATTTCAAGCAGCCTCTGCCCGTTTCCTCCATCGTAATATCAATTAAATCTATAAACAATTCGCGCATGGTGCGGTTAAGCGAAGCTGTAGGGATGTTTTGAACCGTAAATTTATCCATTCCGAGTCCCCATAGGTTTAGGCGGCTAGGATTTATCCTGATTGGTCACGTCCAAACGAAATGCTCGGTAAGGTTTGGCTTGACGTGTTCTTCGACACGTTTCCGATTGCACCCATGAATGGAAAAACCATCTTTAGCCACCGCAAAATCCTATGGTTATCCCTCTTTGCGTTGACTCTGTCTCTTTACGTTTCTTGGCTGTTCCTAATTTGACAGCTACCAATGCCCTTTTTGCAGTTTTTTCAGCATTTCTTTTTAGGAGTGAATATTTTATGGGCTTCCCAAGTGAAGGTTCAATTTGTTTGCTGTTTCTTTTCCGACTCAATTAAAAGGGTGTTTCTGGAGTAAATTCTAAATTGCCGTGATGTGTATTTGATTATGCTGGAAGCATTGTGGTTTCAAGAAGCGAAAGAGCAGTTGATGTGAGGCGGTATGAAGTTCTCTAAGAGGGTTCAATTGTTTTTGCGTCTTGTTCTGGTCTTTTTAGTCTCGTTTGCTATCGTGTTTTTGGCTATTTTCTCCACGCAGTCTGCTTATTCCAAGCCTTCTAGTTATATTTGGGTTACTGGCGGTATGGATATTACTTTAGGTCCGCCGCCTAACTCTACAAATATTCCCCTTGACACTACAATCACAGTAGACGCATTGGCTTCTGCGTCATATAATGACTTACACGTGAATCCCCAAATCGATTTCGCCAGCGTAACCAGCGAAACCACTGGACCTCTCACGTATCGAACCACATTTTATCCTGATAAACTGCTGAAACCTACCACCTCCTACCACATATCAGTAACAATCATGAATGCACCCATATCGTGGAGTTTCACCACAACCAATGAACCCTTTAACCCCCGAATCAGCTATTACCTAGCAACCAACGTCTCATGGATCTCTTTGTCAGCAGCAGCTGCAATAACCGTAATTGCAGGTCTTGCATTATTGCTTAGAAGAAGAAAACGAACTTAAGCAACTGCAAACAACCACGGTGGGACCAACTTTGATTACTCTTGAAGGAATCCAAGTAAAAGCAAAAACCATCCCCAAACGGCAACTTGTCACAATTTGGAGAACGCTGACAAACCAGCCTTTCCCGAAAATTAGGGCGTACCAGTTGAAAGATGCCGATTTTAACCGTGTTATTCAGCTGAGAAGATGTGAAGAAGACGAGCAAAGAGAACTTCAGGAATGGAACACTATCCTGACCACGGAAGGCACCGACGCCTGTGTATTCAACGGTAACGAAAAACTCAGTTGCGACTTCGTTATTTTAGTTCGAGAAACACCCTATCATAGTCTGGAAAAAATCCTTAAACATGAATTATCCCACATAGCCAGAGGCGACCTGTAAAACCACGTTTACTCGAGTTTGGAATTAATAGTTTCAATTCTTCGGTAAGAAACCCAAATAAGTTCGGACAATTTTCTTTAGCCTCGGACGATGAGGAAATCGAGGTACGGTGAAGCTGAAGGTGGGGTTAATTAAGCCGGAGGCTGATGAAAGCTTTTTCCGCTACTGAGTCCCAAAAAATTTACTCAAATTCAATTTTTCAAGAAATATTGAGAAAATAAAATAGGCAAACTGTGTAAAGAAAGGAAGGATGTATCGCTGCTTTACTGTCGGTTTCGATTACCAGTCAGGTAAGCCCACCCGCTCACCATGGCTACCGTAATGCATGCGCCCGCGAATCCTGCGAACAGAAAGCTTGAGATACCTGCAAGAGCTGGCAAAGCCGAGATAAGCCATGGAATAAAGTAAACAGCTGTAACCTGCGCAATGACGCCTGCCAAGAAACCCAAGATCGCAACGATACCGAACACCTTTAATCTATCACCCATACATTTTTCACCTTTACATAGCAATTAACCACAGCTTCTTTTTAGTCTAACTTACACGTTTATGTCTAATATCACCATACCGCCTACAAGGTCTTTTATTATCCAGTTAAAGCGCAAAACAAGTTTTTCGAACACATATATCTGTACATATATACGTGCATATTTCCATCATATTAACAACGTATAAGATTGTTCCACGCATGCAGTGTTGTCGGAGGAATTAATTTGTCCGAAAGGTTCGCAAAAAAATGGGAAACTAAACGGGACGACCAACCGTTCACCAACCGTCTAAAAGATGCTGTAAAGCCGCCAGGCCCACTAAAGCCTCGCTTAGACTTCGCCGTGAGACGCATAGATCTTCAAGTACAAAAGCTCGACCAAGCAACAGACCGTTTCAGCCAAAGAGACAAAGCCATATTCGCCAGAATAGTTGACGCCTACACCAAACATGACACTGCACGCGCAAACGTATTCGCCAACGAACTTGCTGAAGTCCGCAAGATGGAGAAACTCATCATAAATGCTAGACTTGCCCTTGAACAAATAGTATTAAGGTTACGAACAGTATCCGAATTAGGAGATGTCGTGTCCACCTTAGGGCCAGCCGTGGGTGTTCTACGATCCGTCAGAGCCGGACTAGTAAGCGTGTTCCCCGAAGCAGAGAGTGAACTCGGCGAAATCGGCAACATGCTGAGCGGAATCATGATCGAAGCAGGTCAAGGCTCAGGTATGACGCTGAATTTCGACACAGTGAACGAGGACGCAAGCAACATACTCAACGAAGCAGCAACCGTTGCAGAGCAAAGAATCAAAGAGAAGTTCCCCGACTTGCCAGCAGGCATGCCACAATCGCCAACGTCCCAAACAGAGAAATCAACCCAAGGATTCTAAGGAGTGTAAGAAATGTCTCAACTCTCCAATCTTTTTCTTTCTATTGGGAAACCAGTGAAAGACGAGTACGGTCGTTCAGTTGGGAGAATAATCTCATTCGCCACCACCCCAAGTGGAAAATTTGAATCTATATTCATCGAACTTAGTGACGGAAGAATCGCAAAACAGCCCATAGAGTATGCAACATTCAATGGCGCTGAAGTCACCTTCATCTCTAAAATTAAATCCAAGGCAGCAATCTTCTGTGACCAGATTCCGTTCATTTGGCGCAAAGATCAAGCCCTGAAAGACCTAAATGATAAGAAAAAGATTTCTCCGGATCTCTACAAAGAACTTCACAACAGCTTCAGCACTGTCCTCAGCCAACTCAGAAAAGACGCGCAAATCCTGCTGGACGAGACGTTGCAGGGAATCACGCGTTGCGAAGAGGAACTGAACATATTAAGCTACAGCGTTCTGCACCTTGAACTAGAGCACGAAATAGGCAAAATCAGCGATGACGCTTACAAGTCAGCGTTTGTCCAACTGCAGGAAAACCTCAAGCGCACCACCGTAGAGAAGAGCGATTTGGAAACTACCAAGAGTAAACTCTCGAACATACTGCTTGGCGATGCTTCACCAACTTCAATGCCCTCAATCCCTGAGAAGAAAACCACGGTTTTCGTGCAGCCAGTTGCAGAGGCACCCACCGAGCTCCCAGAACCCCCTGTTGTAGTATACGTGAAAGAAATCGGAAAGGCTGGAATATAGCCTAAAAACGCAGGTAGCAGGGCGGAGGAAAAATCCATCAAAGGTATAACTCATTCACCCCCTCCACCTCTACGTGATATCGCATCAAAATCCATTTATACACTTAAAATCCAGCAGAACAAGCTGGAACAAGCAAGTTTTCGTCTAAAAGAGCGAGATAAAATTCTTTTTGAAAGCTGCATGGGCGCGTTGAAGAAGAACAACAAGGAACGCGCTGCAGTTTGCGCTAATGAAATTGCTGAAGTTCGCAGACTCCTCAAATTTCTGTACAACGTGGAGTTAGCCATTGAACGTGTGGTTCTGCGGCTTGAGACTTTAAAGGAGCTTAGCGAAATCGTCGTTGACTTGAAACCTGCCCTGAAGCTTTTGCAGGGTGTTTCACAAGAGCTTTTCCAGGTATTGCCCGATGTCTCCGCAGAACTCAACAACGTCAGCAGCACCGTGGCAGAAACTCTGTACGCCACGAAGATTACCGCAGACGCTGATTCGCTGGTGCCTGTGGGTAATAAGACGGTTGGCGGAGAAGAAATTCTTAAAGAAGTTTCCAGTTTCCTCGAGCAGAAAATCGCTGAGACTCTTCCTGAACCTCCAGCGACGGCGCCTAAAGCCGAAGTGAAGGAGAAGACTCCTGTTCGTCAACTCGTTGCCTTGAGTGCCTCAAGTTCGCAGGTAGTTGGACGGAGGTCGACGGAGGAAGTTGGGCGGGATTCTTCTCAGACAGTGTTTTCCTACAAGAAATCGGAGATTAAGGAAATCTCTTTGACGGTGCAGAAGCCCTCGATTGAGGATATGCTTCTGGAATATGTGCGGAAGAGCAACGGTGAAATAGACCTTACACGCTGTTCAAGTGACTTGAAAACTTCAAGCAACGAAATAGAGAGAGCCCTTGAAAGCTTAGGCAACAAGGGCAGAATAAAAATTGAGCTGAAATCGCCAGAATAAAAAAGAGGGGGAAAATTATGAGCGCTTCGCAAGAGCTAGAGAAAGCGGCAACAGCACACGCGCTGGACGCCGTGAAAATGGACAAGCAAGGCAACAAAGGCAGAGCTATCACTCTGTACCAGAAAGCCATCGAAAGCTTGCTTCAACTTGTTCAACTTTACCCAGAATACGGCTTAAACAAAGTCTACGTGCAAAGGGCAATCGCCTACCAAGAACGAATCAAAGCTCTGCAGGGCTCGGTTTCGCCGACTGACGTGCGAAAAGAGATGCAAAGGGAAGCCGAAGAAGCAGGTGGCGCGGGTGTAGAAAAAGCTACACCTGAAGAGGCGAAAGACAGCCAAGAACTTGTAGTCACCGAGAAACCAATGGTCAAATGGGAAGAAGTTGTCGGATTAGACACAGCTAAAAAAGCGGTGAAAGAAGCTATTGTTTACCCTGTTCAAAGGCCTGACCTGTTTCCGCTAGGTTGGCCGCGAGGCATCTTGCTTTTTGGTCCCCCTGGCTGCGGAAAAACATTGTTGGCTGCTGCTGTTGCGACAGAGATTGATGCGAACTTTTACTCGATTGATGCCGCGTCGATTATGTCGAAGTGGCTGGGTGAAGCTGAACAGAACGTTGCTAAACTCTTCAACTCGGCTAGGAAGTCTGCCAACGACGGCAAACCCGCCATAGTTTTCGTTGACGAATTGGACTCGTTGATGGGCAATCACGCCAATGAGGTTGGCGGCGAAATCCGCGTCAAGAACCAGTTCCTGAAAGAGATGGATGGCATAATGGACAAAGGCAAAGCCCTGCACGTTTACGTCATAGGTGCTACGAACAAGCCCTGGGATTTGGATTGGGCTTTCATCCGCAGGTTCCAAAAACGTATTTTGGTCCCGTTGCCTGATAATCATACACGGTTGAGTATGCTGAAGCTTTACATGAGTACTTTGCAGATTCATCAAGACGTGGACATGCAAGAATTAGCGCGGCTCAGCGAAGGCTTCTCAGGAAGCGACATACGCGATGTCTGCCAATCCGCACAGCTCAGCCTGATAGGCGAATTCTTCGAGTCAGGTAAAGCGACGGATAGGGCGGCGAAGCCGAGAGCGTTGACGATGGTTGATTTTCGCCAGATATTTGAGGAACGCAAGCCAAGTGTCTCCGTGGACATGCTATCGCTTTATAACAGGTGGTTTGAAGCCTTTAAGGCTCTGTAACATGGAGGGCAAAAACAAAAAGAAAAAAAACGTTGGGTGGAATGGTTTGGAGGCATCCTATTTTTCGCACGCTCTCCCTTCTCCCTAAAAGTTTATCTCCAAACCCCACAACCCAACAAAATAGCTTTTTCTCTTTGCGTGGTTGTTAATGGTTGCTTGCCGATACTTCTTGGGCCACTAAGCTTTCATTTCTTCTTTGAAGATTTCTTCCAGCATCTTCTTGTTAATGCCCAGTTCCTCAGCCAAACCCTTAACCTGCTTCACATATGTCCGGAATAGGCTCTGCAGGATGTCGGCTTTCTCTTTCTCCGAAAGCTCCTTCTCCTCAGCAAGCAAGAGCGCAAACCACTTGCCCAAAACCGTAAGCTGGTAAGTCTTGACCCAGATGATTCTGCCGTTGCTTTCGTCTTTCTCCATTTTCTCGTCCAGAACGCCCAGTGACGTGAGGGCTTTGAGGTTTTCGATGATGGTTTTGTTAGAATAGTTAAGTTTTTCCACTAGGTCGCGTTGGTAGATGTTTTTGGCGATGCCCTGTTTAAGTGAGAACCTGAGGAGGTCTACGCCTGCTTTGGAGCCAAATATGGCGCTTAGAATTTTATCTTTCTTCTCCGTTGGAAGAAAAACTACATAGGGATGTAATTGTGCACCCAAGAGTACCGCCTATGCATCACTTCTCTGTAGTATAGCATTTAAAAATTGTGGCTTACGCTAACGGATTTCTAATGTACCATAATGCTTTGTTCCAAAAGTTACTTTTCTCTGCTTCGCTTCTATGTTAAACTCGTTGGGGATTTTCCAGAGCAAGATTGCCGATGCCTTCAAGGCTGGGACGTTCGGCAATTTCAGAATTGACATTCATCCGTATGAGCGTGTGTTTGCATTTGCGGTCGTTGCAGCCGAAGAGAACAATGTTTGGGTCGCTGTAGTTTCCTGCCACTGGGCGGCTGGCGGATTTGCAGGTTCCGCAGTAGTTAGTTCTTACTTGGTTATCTGAGATGTAGCCTTTGATTAGTTTTACGCTCCATGATTTCTCTTTCACAGAATCAGACATGATACAACACCCTTCCTAAATCAGTGCAATTCAACGAATTGCTATGCTAATAGAGTTTTGGAGATGCATAAATCAGTATGTGACTGTATCGCGACAGCAACTTTCGCTTCGTACAATAGCTTTTTTAATCCTCAACTTTATTGCTTAACGCGGTGCGTAAAACGTCTTCCACAGCTAATTGGGTTCCCAGCGACGGCGACACATTCGTCACAAAAGAAGGCTTCATATTCAACACGTTAGGCTACGAACATCCTGAAAAGCGCGTTTTCGCATTCCTCAAGTACATCCCATCTGAGTTTCAGGAGCTTTTCCACGTGGAGATGCTGGAACGAACCTGGAAGTTTGAAAACAAAACGCTTTTCCGAGCCGAAAAACTCTACACGGCAGCAAATTACCAGTCCTTCATCGAGACGTTCCACAAAAACTTCCCCGACTACATTTACTTCTGTCCGTTTAGACAAAAAGAACTCATCAGCGCCCCTATAGACCACATAGCCGAGGTCTTCGTGCCTAAACGATGCCTCGAAGCCATCCTCAAGCTCGACAAGTACGACAACATCCAGCAAATAGCTGTAGAACTCATCAACCTGCTCAGTAAAGAGTCAGGCGTCAAGCTAAGCCACTTCGGCATGCACGGCAGCATAGCGCTCAACATGCATAGTGAAGAAAGTGACATAGACTTCGTCGTCTACGGCTCAGGCAACTTCCGCGTCGTCGAAGAAACCATAGAACACCTCGTAAACACGGGAACCCTACGGTACATCTTCGGCAACAAACTGGACCGAGCACGCAAATTCAAGGGCAAATACAAAGATAAAATCTGGATGTTCACTGCCGCCCGACTACCCCAAGAGGTAAACACGAAGTACGGCGAATACCGCTTCATCCCGCTGAACCCGCTCAAATTCCAGTGCACCGTTGCCGATGATTCAGAGGCTATTTTTCGACCAGCCATTTATGGAATCTCTGACTACAAACCCCAAGATTCAAAGTCGGAGCTTCCGAAAGAGCAAATTCCTGCCTGCATCCTCAGCAACATCGGCTGCTATCGAAACGTTGCACGAAGAGGCGACTCCGTACGAGTGGCAGGCACTTTGGAGAAGATTGAAAACGTCAAAACAGGCGCAATTTCCTACCAAGTTGTGGTTGGCACGGCAACCAGTGAGGAGGAGCAGATATGGCCACTGTAAAATCAAAGCTCAGAGACAGAGACGGCATAGTCACCAAGGAAGGCATAATCTTCCGCGTCTTCGGCTACAGCCACCCCGAGAAAGCATACATCTGCGACGCCGAATATGCGTCTGCAAACATATTCACCTCCAAAGACCCGCGCGCCTTGAGGAATGGTGCGGGCAACAACAGAATCTTCTACAAGTTTTACGACGACGAAGGTTGGAAATTCATCTTCAACAACTACCTCAAATTCACGGTTCTTCATGAGATGCTCGGAGTAAAAGTCGTCGGCGCAAAACTCTCACAGATCGCTGAGGTTCGGCAGCCCCAAAAACGTCTGGAAGAACTCGCTTTGGCGGACCCAACGGACAAACTTCATGCTGCTATGCTTCGTGTATTGGCGGTTGCGGAAGAGCATTCAGGATTAGCCACCGAAGACTTCGGCGTTTTCGGCTCAATGCTGCATGGTTTCCATCACCCCGACTTCTCAGACATCGACCTGCTCGTTTACGGAGGAAAACAAATCGGCAAAATGCGCCAAGCCCTTAGCGCCTTGTACTCGGATGGTCTCTCATGTTTCCGCAATGAGTTCGAAACCTCTACTGCCATGGACGGCAAGAAGTGGAGGTTCCAGAACTTTTCTGTGAAAGAGTTCATATGGCATCAGAGGCGCAAATTCATCTACGGCTTGTACGAGGACCGTGAAAGCGGGCGAACCATCAAAGCCGAATTCGAGCCTGTGAAGGATTGGTGCGAAATCTTCAGGGAATACAACCCTGAAACCAAAATTGTGCGCAAGGACTGGGTCAAAATCAAAGCCAGAGTAGTGGCGGATGCAGATGCACCTTTTATTCCGTCAGTTTATGGCATCGAACCAACCGAAGTCTTAAGCGGCTCCCAAAAGGCTTTGG
>JBGOXQ010000037.1:0-11275 GCA_041479225.1 Bathyarchaeia archaeon | reverse complement strand
TGCCTTTTGACTGAGGCTTGACGTAGCTGCATTTAGCGCAGGTGAAAACGACGCAGCCTTCGCTCTCAGACTTCTTGGGCACGAGGCGGGAACCGCAATTTGGACAGAACTCCATACAGAAGCAACCTTACCTTTGCTGATACGTCAACTTGACTTCCCACATACAAGGCTCAAACAAGATATAAGCATAACTCCCAAAAACCCGATTAAGAAACGGCTAAGCCGCAAATATTCGTTGAATCAGAATTTCTATCTGCACTTCAGTGTTTAAATAAGGGAGGGGGTAGGCTCTGAGAGCAGGGGAGCCAACGATCATGTATTCGTTTTTGATGACGCCCCATAAACTGGGAACCTGAGAAGTGCTGCCACTCCGCCTAATGCGAGCAGTTTAGAGCCGGCTTCATGTTCTGTGCTGACCACGGTGACGATGCCTGCGCGCTGCTCGACTTCCCGCATGATCTTCTCTATGCGGAGACGCTGTTCTTCATCTGCATCCCTTAGCATAGTGTCGGCTAAAACCAGTTTCTCTATGGCACCTATAAGAGCCGCGTTTGCCACATCTTCGAGTCCGTAAGTGATTGTTGCTTCGCCTTTGCCTAGGCGTTTCATGACTTCCTCCATGACCTCGGTTTCTTCCAGTATGCGCATTTTATGGGTTGCCCGCAGCAAAACGCCTGAACGTAAGGCTTCGTATAAGCCGCTGACTCCTCCGTTGTTGACGCTTTTTACATCTACAATTGACTTGCCCATGTCTGACGCGTTGTCTTTAAGGTGCGAAACAAAATCGTTTTTTATGAACCCCACACCTACAACCACTATGGAATTGTGGTTCGGTTGCCAAATTTGGTTTAGGCTGTTTATCGCGCGCTTGAAGTACTCGTTTGTGGCTCCGCTGCGCTTTTCCGCCTCCATCTTCCCAGGCAGTTTCATGCGTTCTTCCACTTTGATTTCGACGCCGTATTGCTTGGTTTCAGCTATGGCGTAGCCTTCGTCGTCTATGGCGATTATTAGCATGGGCTTCTCGGTTTCGCTTGCCCTCGTCAACCTATCAAGCAAGTGCTTGGGCCACTCTTTCTTCACGATGGTGACAGGCTGATTCAACGCCACACTTATAGTGTGATGCGCACCCGTCGGGATAATGTCTGGCGCGTGGATGATTATGCCGTGGACGCGCAGTTTCCCTAAGAACTTGTCCCAAGCCACAGACTCGACTTTGACGCCCATGAAAGCTGAGACGCGTTCTCCGCTTTTCGGTCGGGAGGCTTCAGAGTCTGTTTTTATGGCTCTTGAACTATAAGCGTAAACCTCGTCATCTTTGTAAACGATGTTGTATAAGTGCCAAAGGTCATCAGGAGAATCGGGAACTGCTTTGACGAAGCCTTGCCGCAGGTTTTTCTCAATGATCTTCAAGTTTGTGCATCTCAACTGAGCTATGAATTGCTTGTTGGGGTAGAAATAGGCTGTGGAACGATCTACTACGGAGTTTTCTCAACAATCAAACATGAACCTTCGAAGCAAAACTTACAAGTATTTAATGAACCAATTAATCGCTAACACGGCTACCTCTTGAAGCTTGCCTGGCTCTTCGAATAAGTGTGTAGCTCCTGGAACAATCTCAAGTTTTTTCTCGGATTTGAGGGCTTTCAGTGCCTTCTTGTTTAGTTCTATCACTTCCAAATCGTCTCCTCCAACTATAAGAAGAGTCGGCGCCTCCACTTCTGAAAGATACTCCATTGCGAGGTCAGGTCTGCCTCCACGCGAAACCACCGCCTTAGTTGTTTTCGGGAGCTTTGCAGCGGCAACTAGAGCGGCGGCAGCGCCAGTGCTGGCTCCGAAATAGCCGATTGCCAGTTTCTCCGTGACCGCGTTTTTCTTGAGCCAATCACTTGAGTCTATGAGGCGTTCAGATAGCAGACTGATGTCAAAGCGGTACTCCCTCGAATACTCATCCAAAGCCTCTTCTTCTTCTGTTAAAAGATCAATGAGTAAAGTGGCGATTCCTTTTCTGTTCATCAACTTTGCAACATAGTTATTTCGAGGGCTGAATCTGCTACTGCCGCTTCCATGCGCGAAAACAACAATGCCCTTGGCGCCCTGAGGCACTAGCAAATTGCCACTTATGATTACGGTTCCTGAGGGGATTTCTACGGATTGTTCTTCGGCTTTGGCTTTCACTTTGCTTCCTCCTTAGCTTGAAGTGTTTGCCTGCTGAGGCGGAGCAATTTTGTGACTTCTTCGTCTGTGGTTTGCTCAAAATCCTCATAAAATTGTCCTATGGCATAAAATGGCTCTGGCGTGGTCAGGCAAACGACGAGGTCTGCTTCCTTCTTCAACTCAGCAATCGTTGAAGGCGGACCGACGGGAACGGCGACGATTACGGTTTTGGCTCCTTTCTTGCGCAGCAAAGCCAACGATGCCTTCAGAGTAGACCCAGTGGCGACGCCATCATCTACGAGAATGATCTCGCGACCCACGATACGGGGATAAGGAACGTTGCCTCGGTATCGTTCGAGGCGGCGTTTGATTTCGGCTTTTTGCCTTCCAACTTCTTCCTCAAGGTATTCCTTGGAAACCTGCAGATATTTTGCGAGTTTCTCGTCAAGCACCATTGTTCCATCTTCAGCCACCGCTCCAATAGCCAATTCCGAATTGTCAGGGGCACCTATTTTCTTAGTGATAAGCACATCCAGCGGAATTCCCAGCGCCTGCGCCACTTCGAAACCCACCACCACGCCGCCTCTCGGAACCGCCAAAACAAGAGCGCCTTTGCTTGCAAAGCCCGTCAAAGCAGAGGCTAAACGTTTTCCTGCATCCGTTCTGTTTACAAATTTCAAAGAAAATTCACAACCTTAGAATTGAAGAGTTCAAACGACATCTATCCAATATTTACGTGAATTTGTCCTGTGAGATATGCTTTGCGGGCTTGATTACAACCCCATAGACGAAACATGAGGTGCAATCGTCTTGCAAAGCTTGAAATAAACCATTTGCAATAATTTCTTTTATGTCCGTCGATGAATTCGCAGAAACTAAAGTGTTGCCCCAGTATCGGAATATTGTATCGATACTTCGGGAGCTCATGCATGAGGTGGCTCCAGATGCCAAGGAGATAATAAGTTACGGAATCCCTGCCTACAAAAGAAAACGCATAATCGCAGTGATTAGTCCTACCAAGAAGGGCATTACGTTTGCTTTTTCGCGAGGAGCAGAATTTAAAGATGAATACGGTCTGCTTGAAGGTGAGGGCAAGGTATCAAAAAATGTTAGAATCAAAAGCATGACCGACGTGAACAAGGAAGCTCTCAGATACTATATCAAACAAGCCTTAGAGCTGGATTCAAAATAGATTTTTGTGCCGCGTGCGCGTTTCGTTGAACGATATGTGGGATTGTTTTTTAAGGAAGAGGAACATATCTCCAAGTATTCCTAACCGTGCGACAAAAAAGGGATTGTCTGATGCCTCAGAGATTAGTTGTGGTGAAAGTCGGAACCAGCAGCTTAACCACAGGCAATGGAAAGCTGGATGAGGAAGAAATGGGTAGGCTAGCCCAACAAATAGCGGCGGCAGTGAAGGGTGGCGACAAAATCGTGTTTGTGACTTCTGGGGCAGTCGCGGCAGGCATAGATGAACTGGGTACCTCGGGGAAACCTAAGGACATAGTGTTTCAGCAGGCAGCCGCCGCATCAGGTCAGGGCGTTTTGATGGCGAAGTACCGCGAAATCTTCAAGCAGCACGGGCTTAAAGTGGCTCAAATTCTGCTCACAGCAGAGGATCTTTCTAACCGCGCAGCGTATGTGCACACTTGCAATGTGCTTGGGATGCTGCTGAAGCTCGGGGTTGTTCCTATAATAAACGAGAACGACGTAACCAGCGTCGATGAACTCATGCCCGTGAATGAGGGCTACAAAGTGAATTTCAGCGATAATGACATTTTGTCGGTGCTGGTAGCTAACGCAATTTGCGCGGACCTTGTGATTATCCTCTCAGACGTAGACGGCTTGTACACGAGTGACCCTTCGAACCCTGACGCCGTTATCATCCGAACCGTTGAAAACATCACTTCGGAGTTGAAAAACTCGCTTGAAGGCAAAAGCAAACTCGGCAGAGGCGGCATCCAAAGCAAAGTCAAAGCAGCGGAAATCGCAACCACCTGCGGCATACCCGTAGTCATCGCGAACAGCCGAAGAGAAAACGTCATCGTAGACATCCTCGCGGGAAAAGAGGTGGGCACCTTCTTTAAGCCGCAGACGAAGATGAAAGCCATCAAACGATGGATAGCCTATGGTGCATCAGTGAAAGGGCAAGTTCACGTTAACGAAGGCGCAAAAAAAGCCATCCTAGAAGGCTCCAGCTTGCTGCCAGTCGGCGTGACGAAGGTAGTAGGGCACTTCAAAACCACCGACGTAGTCAGCCTCGTCGGCGAGGACGGCGTGGAATTTGCGAAGGGAAACCCAAACTTCACGAGCGGAGAGTTAAACCTAATTAAAGGGTTACAAGTAACAGAAGTCCGCAAGAAACTCGGATCTGAATGCCCAAAAGAAGCTGTCGAACGAAAAAGTATTCACTTGTTAGAGGGAGAAAAATGAGCCTAACCATACTGGAAATTTGCAAGAGAGCCCGTGCAGCTTCGTACGAAGTTGCCAAGCTCTCAGGAGAAGCAAAAAACGCGGCGTTGTGCCGCATGGCTAATGCATTGGAAGCAAACGCTGAGAAAATCTTGGCAGCAAATAAACTGGACGTAGAAGCGGCAAAAGCCAAAGGCTTGAAAGCCTCTCTTCTAGACCGCTTAGCTCTGGACAGCAAAAAGATTAGCAGCATGGCTAAAGAACTCCGAGAAGTTTCATCCTTGCCTGACCCAGTCGGTAGCATTGAACGTACGTGGACGCGCCCCAACGGTTTAGTCATCGGGCTGCTGCGGGTGCCCATGGGCGTCGTCGGCGTCATTTACGAGTCCCGACCCAACGTGACCTCTGATGCAGCAGGCATTTGCCTCAAGAGCGGCAACGCCGTTGTTTTGCGCGGCGGCTCCGATGCAATAAACAGCAACGTTGTTATCGGGCAAGTGCTCCGCGACGCTTTAACCGGCACGGGGGTACCTGCGGACACCATCCAAGTGGTCGCTAATCCTAAGCGTGCGGCTGCAGAGGAACTTATGGATATGCGCGAGTACATCGACGTGCTTGTGCCGCGGGGTGGAGCAGACCTAATCAAGACAGTGGTTGAGAAATCACGGATTCCTGTTATTGAAACGGGCGTCGGCAACTGCCACGTGTACGTCTCGGAAGACGCGGACTTGCAGCAGGCGATTCCCATAATAATCAACGCCAAATGCCAGAGACCTGGAGTCTGCAATGCCGCGGAGAAGCTCATCATAGACCAGAGTATAGCTGAGAAATTCCTGCCTAAAGCAGTCTCTGCGCTACGCGAGAAGGGCGTAGAGGTTCGCGGCGACGCCGAGGTCCAGCGAATTGTGCCCGACGTAAAACCTGCCAAAGAGCAGGACTGGTATACGGAGTACTTGGATCTCATCATAGGCGTCAAAGTAGTCAGCGGTTTAGACGAGGCAGTGGCGCACATAAACAAGTATGGCAGCCACCACAGCGACAGCATCCTCACTGCCAGCTTCGACAAGGCATTGCGTTTCATCAAGGAAGTGGATTCCGCAGCCGTCTACTGGAATGCCAGCACACGGTTTACAGATGGCAACCAGTTTGGCTTAGGCGCAGAAATCGGCATCAGCACACAGAAACTTCATGCCCGAGGACCCATGAGTGCGCAGCATTTGACGACGACAAAGTACTTTGTGCTTGGAAGAGGGCACATCAGAGAATAGCAACTCTATTCGCCGATTAAGGACTAGTAAGCTATTATTACAAGTGGACCTGTTACTTCACAGTTCATCGGGTGAAAAATTGCTAAGAATAACCATATTCAAAGTAGAGCGAGGCTTCTGCGCATTCGTATTGTCACCAAACAAATATGGTCTCCTGATTGACTGCGGCACTTCCGCAGTGTTCTCGCCAATCAAGTACATTATGGAGAAGGAAGTCCCAAACCTGACGAAGTTTGAGGGCAGCAGTTTGGCTTATGCTGTTATTTCTCATCCGCATGAAGACCACATTTTAGACATCAAACGGTTAATGGAGCTGCATCCTGCCGTTCTCGCGGGGCAAGTCTACAACTGGGAAGAAATTAAAGATTCGGAAGGCAAAAGCAATTGCGAGAACCTGGATGTTTACGGCAAATGGCGGTCAGAACTCTTAAAAGCATACGAGAGCCAAGCACAAGGCAAAGCTCTCGACATGGGCATGGATATCTGGCACAGTTGGCTATCCGTCAAAGAAGCAAAGAAGCTTAACGCTGACAGGCAGCGATTCGTTAACAACTCAAGCATAGTCATGAAACTTGAGTACAAGGGCTGGAAGTTCCTTTTCCCAGGTGATTTAATGGAAGACGGCTGGAAAGCGCTTCTTAAGCGTCCCGACTTTGCGGCAGCCATTAAGGGAACCCGCGTTTTTGTGGCTTCGCATCACGGAAGCAAATTGGGCTTTGCGCAAGAAGTTTTTGATGTAATGGGTAAACCGATAATTAACGTAGTTTCTGAGAAGCCTAACGGAGAAGTCTGCAGCTTCTACAGTGATGCTAATCACACTGTGGGCATGAAGTGGAACGGCGAAATAAAGCGCATGTTCTCTACCAGAAGCGGGTCGATTGTGATTACCATAAATGATGACGGATCTGCACGGGTAGGACAGTACAATTTGGGACCTAACCTGACCTGAGCTTCTCGTTTTTGCTGAAAATCAAGGAACGCAACCGAAAGCCCTGAGAATAATCGGGTATTAATAGGAAAAATCAGGCGAAGACTTCATGATACTGCTCAAACAAATCAACGTTCTGACGCACCGCGGCGTCATCAACTAGATGGGCTGTGCCGTCTGAGCAGTAGACTTTTTCGCCTTTGCTGACAACTCGGAAGCGTTTGCTGCATGCTTTGAGTTGGGAGCAGCCGTCGCAATCTCGGGATAACATTTTCTTTTTTCACCTCTGTTTTTCAATTACTATGTAGTGGTCAGTTGCTTTTACGTGTAATCGACATAATCTATATAGCCAATATAGAAGCACTGCAAAAACGCTCGTCCAGACTTCACATATATTCTCGCAACACCAGACGGAACAATAATGTTCAGGAAAGCAAAATAGAAGTTTCTGGGAAGAGGGGATAAATAACCCTCTTCACCTATTCTTAATGTCTCACCAGAAAGAGCAAGCACGTAAGACGGAACTAACAGAGGAGCAAGTCATACAAACCTTGCACCCCGTGAAAATTAGCTCTTACCAAACCGTGCAACATGGCGAGAGACACGCGGGCTAAAAATCCCATGCCAGAGAGAGCTTGGCCCAGAGAGGCGCATGCCTCACAGTGAAGCTATAGTGTTAGGTTACATGGGAGACAATCGCCCGCGGAAGCGAAAACAAAACGGTTCAATCTATGTCACCAGATGAGAATTCAACCATTTCTTTTGAACCAAAAAGCCACGCAGAACTGGCAAGTTTCTTCCGAGAAAACAAGGACAGATACCACGAAATCTGGATCATCCTCACCAAAAAGGAACATGCTGACCCTCAGCCCGTCTCATTCACGGAAGCCGTGGAAGAAGCCGTGAAACAAAGCCTAATTGACAGCCGCACCAAAACTCTCAATGAACAGAAGTACGCGATACGATTCACAAAAAGAAAAAGCCCCGCTCACAAATCCGTTGCAGAAAATTAAAGCAGCAACTGTCACATTCTTCAAATAGAACGTGGTGCATCAGCGACTAGACTTTTAAGCGTAACATCCACATTAACCCTTGCAAGGCTGGTACCTTTGGACATAGAAAAGAAAATTGAGTTAATCTGCAGACCGCCAACGGAAGAAGTGTTAACTCCTGAAGACCTAAGGCAACTGCTGGAAAGGGAAGAACACCCCGTAGCCTACAACGGTTTTGAGCCATCAGGACTTGTACACTTAGGCACAGGCGTCATTTGCGCTTACAAAATGAAGGACTTCGTTGAGGCAGGCGTGCATTTTAAGGCTTATTTGTCAACGTGGCATGCGTGGCTCAACAATAAACTCGGCGGAGACCTAAAGCTGATTCGCAAAGCCGCAGACCTCTTCCGCCACTCCTGGATTGCTCTTGGGGTGCCAGCTGACAAAGTAGAATTCATCTATTCCGATAAGCTGTATGATGACATTGAATTCTGGGCAAAAACAGTGAAAATCTCCAAAAACCTCACCATCGCCCGAACCACAAGGACTCTGGAAATTGCAGGCAGAAAAGAAGGCGAAGCGCATTATGTCAGTGACTTCCTGTATACGCCTATGCAGGTAGCCGACATATTCCATATGGATGTGAAAATCTGCCAGCTGGGCATGGACCAACGCAAAGCCAACGTAGTCGCGCGTGAGATAGGCGAAAAAATGGGCTACTGGAAACCAGTCTGCGTTCACCACCATCTTCTGCAAGGCTTAGAAAAACCCAAAGTGTGGCCTATCCCCGAAGGACAGGAAAAGGAAGCCGTAGCCAGCGCGAAAATGAGTAAAAGCAAACCCGAAACCTGCATCTTCATATACGATTCACCAGCCGAGATAAAGCAGAAAATGGCAAAAGCCTTCTGCCCAGAACGCACTGTGGAATTCAACCCTATCTTGGACATCTGCAGGTACATTGTGTTCAGGGAAAAATCCTGCTTCACCATAGAACGCCCAGAAAAATTCGGCGGCACAATCCAGTTCGGCAGCTTCAACGAACTCGCCTCAGCATACAAAGAGGGCAAACTGCATCCGCAAGACCTCAAAAACGGCGTTGCAGAGCAACTTAGCGCAATTCTGGAGCCAGTTAGAACGTACTTTGGCAACAACAAAGAAGCCGCGGAATGCTTGGAAACGATACGGAAAGCCAAAATCACAAGGTAAACTCTGCTTGTCTACGCGCCTGAAAGAGAAACAAGAAAAAATCCTCCAAGTCATAGAAGCCCTTGGAGAAGAATCGGCGAAAGGAACCCTCATAGTCGTTGAGGGAAAGAAGGACACGCAGGCACTTCGCGCCCTCGACATAATGGGACCGATGTTAACGGTCAAAACTGGCGGCAAATCCTTCAACGCAACCTTGCAACAGATCGAACAGACAGGTGCTTCTGAAGTTATTCTTCTTTTGGATTTTGACAGGCGCGGAAGAGAAGGCACAAGCCTCCTCAAACAGAACTTGGAACGGCTAAAAATCAAGCCTAACCTCAAATTCTGGAGTGCCCTTTCATCATTGCTTGCACGCGAAATACAGTGCGTCGAAGGCTTAACTGCTTATTTGGAAACGCTGCAGAAGAAAACATGTTGAGAGTGTGACTGTTCAACCACAATCATATAGGCTTAAATTAAATTCAAAATGCATTCAATAATGTGCATCCGGGGGATGTGAAAACGAAAGCGCTCGTTAAAATCCACCTTTGGGGATCGAATGCGCAGCATGATGCATCAGTTGTCTTCCTGCAAAACGGGTGCATGGAAACTTTTAGTTGGTTGGATTTAGAGGTTTTTAAGACAAGATGCCTTTTTAGTCACTACTCGCCTAGTGTCGTACTCTCAAGCCTCCAAGTCCAACCGCAATTCAATGGAGAGCTGAGGTTTTGCCTTTAGCATTTGTTCTCATGAACACTGAGATTGGCTCCGAAGGCGACGTTGCAGCAGCACTTAAGAAAATTGAGGGCGTGCAAGAAGTGTTCAATCTCTGGGGCGTTTACGACTTAATTGCGAGGGTAAAAGCAGACTCCATAGACAAACTGTCGCACATTATTAATGAGAAACTCCAAATCAGCAAAGTCCACACCAAACTAACCGTAATTGTCACAGAATCATAATCCGTAATAACCTGCTTGTGTTTATTGTAAAAATTGTTTGCTTTGAGATAGATGTGATTTTATGGACATCAAAAACAAAGTTGCCATCGTGACAGGGGCTTCTGCAGGAATAGGCTTCGCAACGGCGAAACTACTTTCTGAGAAAGGCGCCAAACTCGCTCTAGTTGCCCGATCAAAAAACAAACTGGAAAAACTCGCGAAAGCGCTGCCTGACTCAATTGCGGTTCCCGCGGACATAACTAAAATCAACGAAATCAAAGCCATGATTAAAAAAACGAAAGAGCATTTTGGACAAATTGATATTTTGATTAATAACGCCGGCCAAGGATACGACGCAACTATTGAAAAAACAGACACTGCGATTTTTCACTACATCTTTGATTTGGATGTTGTGGGTCCAGTCGTTGCCATGAAGCAAGTTATCCCGATTATGCGGAAGCAAGGCGAAGGAACAATTGTTAACGTCAGCTCAGGTACGGCGCTTATGTATTTGCCTGGCATGGGCACGTACTCCGCGCTTAAACGAGCGTTAGCTAACATAAGTTTGACTGCACGGGAAGAATTAAAGGACGATAACATTGTGGTGAGCGTTGTTTACCCGTACATTACGTTGACTGATTTTGAGAAGAACACAATCAAAGAACCTTCTTTGAGCGAAAACACCGATGAAGACGAGGATGGCAGCTCGTTTCGAGCAGATACTGCGGAATATGTGGCGCAGAAGATAGTTCGGGGCGTCGAAACTGGTGAAGCGGAGATATTCGCGCATGACTGGATGAAAAACCTGCCCCGAAAAGAAAAATAAAATTGCGACTCAACAGCAATTGGCTAGAACTGTGCCTATTTTTCTGAACAACCTTTGACAAATCCCAGATGTCAACGAAAAGAATGCAGAGAGCTCCCCATATTCGCTTCAGCAAACATTGAGACTATAAATAAGGGGGCTATAGTCTGCTCCGAGCAACAGTTCTGGACTCAGAATAGTTTTCTGCGTAGAACCCTTTTATTTTCGACGTTGCTTACTGTTCTTTGCCGGATGAAGAGAAGGCATTAACTTGACTATCCTGGATGAAAGCTCAGAGTTACTCGGACGGCAACGGACTGCTAACTATAAATACTACATCGCCACACAGTGTTTTCGGGGCAAAACGTGACCGAAAGCAATGAACCGGTGAGGATTCGCAAATTCGCGCGGGAGTACTTGGCCAAGTACCCTTCTGTCAAAAAGGTTTACACTGCAATCGCTGGCAACAGGCGAAGAGGTTCAGAAACTACGGCAGAGCACTACATTAACTACATATCGTTTTTTGTCGATTACATCGGTTATGAAGACCCTGAAGTTGCTCTTGCGGACATGCGCTCTGGCAAAGTTGATCC
>JBGOXQ010000036.1:0-11548 GCA_041479225.1 Bathyarchaeia archaeon | reverse complement strand
ATCTTGAATCTGCTTGATGCTGTGAACTATCGGAGAATCATCTGGACAAATTTCTCGGGGTTAAACACTTCAAGGTCCTTGTACGTCTGCCCCACACCAATGAACAAGATAGGCTTCCGCGTCACGTAAGTCACACTCAAAGCCGCACCGCCCTTCACATCCGCATCCACCTTAGTCAAAATCGTAGCGTCAATGCCAACGCACTTGTTGAATTCCTCCGCCTGCTGCACCGCATCGTTCCCCGCAAGCGAATCCACCGTCAAAATCGTCAAGTCAGGACAAATGATGCGCTTGACTTTGGCAAGCTCATTCATGAGGTTCTGGTTCGTCTGCATACGCCCTGCCGTATCAATAAGCACGATGCTGGTGCCGTGCGCCTTAGCGTGGCTTACAGCATCATACGCCACCGCTGCAGGGTCAGCACCGTATTGGTGCTTAATCATCCGCAGGTTCAACCGTTTCGCGTGCTCCTCCAGCTGCTCGATGGAGCCTGCACGGTAAGTGTCGCTGCCCGCAAGAACAACTGAATAGCTTTTATCTTTGAAGAACTGGGCAACCTTCGCTATGGTTGTGGTTTTGCCCGTGCCATTTATGCCCACAAAAAGCAGCACTAAAGGCTCTTTCTTCTTGCGCTTCTCCTCAGCCAACTTCAAAATGTCAATCCGCTTATCCGTAAGCATAACATCCAAAAGCACCTGCCGAAGATTATCTTCAACAATTTTCTTTCGGTCTTCCAGACGCTTCACTTGAACACGATCTAAACGCTTCTCAAGCTCATCACAAACCTTGTCCGCCACAGGAAACGCCACATCGTTCTCCGCCAGCGTCATCTTAAAATCCGCGAGAACAGGACGCAGATTCTCAGCTTTAAGCTCCGTGGTGGTGACTTTGGTTACAAGCCCTTTAAGCCCTGACTTGAGCTTCTCAAACATGTGCTTATTGCTGTCCTTCTCTTACCGTAGCGAGGAGGCTTTCCATGCGGGTTCTGCCCTGATTAATGCGCTCGGCAATTTGGCTCAGCTGCTGCTGTGCTTGAGTCTGCGTTCGCTGCAGTTCATCTAAACGCTCTTTGACAATAGCTTTAGCTTCAGGAACTGTTTTTTCCACAGATACGCCAGCGCCCATGCCGACAATCACTTTGTCGGTGCTTGCGAGCTTAGTTTTGATGTAGCTACTGCCGCCTATTGGCACAAGGAGTTCCGCGTTTTCTTTTTCCTGCTCGATGCCTTCAAGAGTCATGTTGGCATAGTTCAAGTCAGTTACGGCTGCGTTCATCATGCTGAGGCGTTGCTGCATGGCTTCCGCGGTCTGCTCGAAATAGCGGAGTTCCATGCTTAATTTGCGAAGTTCTTCTTCGTCTTTGCTCCCAGTTGCCAAACGCTTACTCTCCGGTGACGAGTTTCTTCAAAATTGGATTCTGAATATCGTCGGGCGAGACTTCTTCCACACTGGTTACTTTCATGTGGCATCTCTTAACGCGGTGCCTACTGCCTATTTCAGCGTAAACTCTTTCTTCAGCGTGCTCAGCCTTGTCAGCTAACAATTCCCTGACGAAGGGAGTGTTCAAGTTCGGCTTATAAATCTCGCCTGTTACTTTGAAAACCTTCAAGTTATTCATCTTCCTGCACAACATCCAGTGCATTCCCAATTATAAACATCTCGGGTCCAGTTGTCATAGAACCAGCGACAGCCGCATGACTATTCGCTATTAAGCCTGTGCCCACATAGGGTATGCCGCAGTTTATGGTGCCAACATCTACGGGAACTTTGAAGACGCTTTCAAGCAGTTTCTTCTCTTCTGCCTTCAGCATCGGATGCGCCAAAACGCCTTTGTTGGTGGCAACGGCCAAAGAACCTACATAAGGCAGCCCAGCGATTTCGCCTTGGAAAACCTCAACGCCTAAGGTTTCAGCAATCTGCTTAATTTGCGGCTCCTTAAACCGCGGGTCGGCTAATGCGCCGTGGTCGTTCGCCAAAACGAGGTTGCCGTAGGCGGTTCTCTTGGTCTGCATGACCATGATGTTTCCGTCAAAGCAAGATTTTATGGCGGCAAGCTCTTCTTCGCGGACAAACGGAGAAAGAAGTATTCCGTTCGAATTTGCACTAGCCAACGAGCCAGCAAGCAATGAACCGCCGATGCTGGTGTGGACAAGTTTAACTTTCAGCCATTCGGCTGCCTGTTCAGCTTTGGAAAGCGGAACCATCTTTGGAATAACGATGAAATTCTCTGTCGCAAGAGAGTAAACACCTATGCTGGCGCTTCCAATGATGCTGGTTAAGTAAACTGCCAAGGACAATCCCTTTAGACTTTGTGCGTTGTGAACTGTGCTGGAACGGACACATTTAAAGCTCGCGGATAACTCCAGCGACTCTGGCATAAAGAAGAGACAGTTTAGGAGAAAGCTCTAACAAGGTCAACTGCAACGAGCAGGAGAGCAATCAACATCTGCGTCAAGGGCGGAATTCAATAACGGCATTGAAAAGGCAACTGCCTCAAGCTTATCAGATAGGCAAACTCTGAAAGTTTGGAAAAATCAAACTGGACTTATTAAGAGGGAAGGAGGTAAAAGTGGCTTTAGTCGGTTTTTTCGACTAAGTGAACTGTGACGTTGCCGTCTTTGTCTTTTGTGGCGCGGACTCGGATTTTCCGTGGAGGCTTCTCTATGCCTTTTGCCCATATGTGTTCGTTGACTTCTTTGGTTATGGTGAGTTGTGGAACGTCTTCGTCTTCTTCTTCTGCGCGGCTGGGGATTTTCATGTGTTTAACCATGAATGCGCGGATCATGCGCATGGCTCTGGGTGCACGTCTGCGTGGCGGCATGATAAGTGCTTTGCCCAGTGGGATTGTGTAGGTTCGTTCTTCGACGATTTCTTCTTCCTCTTCTTCTTTCTTCTTTTTGGGTTTTGCTTCTGCTTCTTCTATTGGTGCGGCTTCAGGCTTTGCGGTTTCTTCTGTGGTTACGGCTGTTTTTTCTTCGGTTGGGGTTTCTTCTTTCATTGTCGCTTCTAGTTCTTTGTCGGTTGCTTCTTCAGGCATTTGTTCTTCTTCTTTTGCTGGTGTTTTCATGATTGTGTTCTCCTAGGCCTTTATTTTGCGTGTTCGCCAGTTTCTTCGGCGTTTAGGGTTAGTTCTAACTTTGCCGTCTGTTCTTGCGATGACCCATGTTGGAACGGATTCTTTTGTTTTGCCTGCTTTGGCTAATCGTCGTTTTTTTGCTGCTGGTTTAATTCGCGCCATACACTCATATCCTTGTTATTTTTGTTTCTCGTTTTCGAGATTGAAGTTGGATTAATATTTGTTTCAGCTGAGCGTCCGATAATGGAATGGGAACTTTGCCCATTTGAGCCAACTGTATCAGTTGCAGTTCGAGCTGCTCGGTGTATTCGGGTTTAATCATTTTCAGGTTGGTTAGTCTTTGTCTGGCTTCTGGCGATAGAATTTGCTTCAGAAGGTTTTGCTTCTGTTCTTCCATCTGCTGGTCTGCTTGGACCTGCCTTTGTTCGCCGCTTGCGCGTTGTTGCATGGCTGAGAGCTTTTTTCTGCGGATGTTATCAAGCTCTTCATCGGACATTTGCTTATTCGCCTTGATACTTCCTGAGTTCAGGGATAGTTTTGACCAAGTCCTTGCTCAGGTCTTCGCTTATTTCTTGAAGCAGTCTTCTTCCTTTGGGAGACATTTTTCTTCCCTGTGGGCGCATGGTTTGGATTAACCCTGCGGTTTCGAGCTGCTGGAGGATTTTTCGGATGTTGCTTCCGCCTGCTTTGGATGCGTGGTTGGGTCTGACGCTGAAGCCTTTTCTTCCGCCATAGTCTGATCGTAGTTTTTCTATGCCTATGGGTCCGTGTATGTAGACTTTTCGCAGGATGCTTGCGGTGCGGGTGTACCACCAGTCTGGGTCTTGGGGTTGTTTTTCTACGTGTTGGCCTGTTTTGGCGAATGTTGACCAAGTTGGAGGTTGGATTTCCTCGACGTTTTCTTTTATGTATTTGGCTAGTTTTTCTATGAATTTGGATGCTGGAACATCGTGTGGAGTTGTCAAGATTCTTACTTACCTTTTCGGCTTTCCTTGCAGTAAAACCATATAGCCTAATATAAATATTCTCTGGGTGTGAAATTTGTTTCTTTTCCATCTGAACATTTGTTTTTTAAAGTTTAAGATGTGGACTTTGGTGTCTGCGGAAGATATGTTTTATTTTTTAATTGGTTGCTGGCTCTGTTCTCTATTGCTCGGAGCAGTCTATAGCCCCCTTATATAAAGACAGAAATGTGTTCGCTTATTGTTGTTTGATGATTGCTTCTTTGGAAGTGTTGTTGTTTTCTCTGCGGATGCATGTGATGCCTTGCCGAAAGTTAACACTTGCAGACCGTTCTGGCAGAATTAAGAGATGTGTGCATAGTAGGTTCAGAATTTGTTGCTACTTGGGGTTTTTGCTGATTGTTGACCTCTTTGGCATTCATTATTGAACCGATATCCGTTATCGACAATCTATCTGTGCAAGACATTTGTAGAGTTTGTAGGTTCGGAGATTTCAACTCCGGAAAACACAATTATGTGTGCATCGGTCAAGGCGGAGCTGTAACTGCAACCAGATTCGTACGTAAACATCCGTCAGTTCCCGGTCCTGAATATTTCGAAGATGGGTTAATGAAGGTCACGAAAGCCTCAACGGCATCGTAATTGCTCGTTGATTTGTATCCTGACAGCCAATTCACAGTTATTGTTTCATGTTTAGTTTTGCCGATTCCTTCAAATAGTATGCAGGAGGGCGAAAGACTATACTTTGGAGGAAGAAGCGGTATTGGCATAGTCCATCCTGCGAACAGCATGTTTTCCTGCTGCCATACTTCAAGCTGTTGCGGCTTGGCAACGATAACGTTCTGAGCAGCGGGATAACCTCCGTATAGTGCTTTCAGCATCATCGCAGACCGAGGGTTGTTGCTGACGATTGCCAAGGGAGCATAGGCTGGAAAACCGCCGGGCAACCCTTGAGAGTTGACAGATTCTGGAGATCCGAGACATAAATAGAATATTACGCTGTCGCTAGCTCCAAAGTCAGAATCGTTCGTTGACTTCTGGACATGAATCATCATGTCGAGCAGATTAAGATGACGTGGCGGATGAACCACCGCCATTCCGATGGTAACAGTTCCTCGGAACCCGCTTTTTGCAAGCCTAGTTTGATCATTCTTTTTCACCTGCTCCGCAGCGGTGATGTCAGAGGTTGAAGACGCGCCCAAAACTGGACGTGATGGGAGAATTGACTCCAGAGTGACGGTTGATGGCACAGAAGCGTTTTCCCAAATGTTGTCCAGCATTCTCCTCATTCTTTTCACGTATTTTTGGTCGATTGTGTAGTAAATGTTCTCAGAATACTGCGCTGTTTCAGGATTCTCTTGTTCCGCTATGTTGGTGAATTGGAAGAGATGTTTCCCATCTATGATGGTTGTTCCTAGGGCGCTCCTGGGAATGTGTCTAACGTCGCAGAACTCCGGCAGTTGCTGCACAGTTTGCAGGTTTTCACTTGTGATAGGGGCCATGATTCTGACGGAAACGCTTCCCTTGGGTTGCCCTTTCATCGATTCAATCTTCTTCCAAGAGTCTGCAAGACCTTCTGACGAAGTCATTATGATTATTTCCTTTTTAGCCAAGCGAAGAGCCTCAGAATAGTTCATTTTGATTGTTTCTGCGAATTTTGTTGCATGCCTTGTTTTTTCGTTCTCAATCTCTTCGATTTTTGTCTGAATGTCAGTAGAGTTGCGCCACAACTGCTGGAAGATGCCCATGAAAGCGTGAACAATATCCTTGCAGTTGGTCCATATGCACGAGTTATCTTGCTCTGTCGTCATCACGTCAGGTAGGGATTTAATAAAGAACAAGATTTCGTCTTCGTCTTTTATGACCATTCTAGGGAAAATTTTCAAGCCTAAATCGGGATTCCTTCCTTCAAAATTAAGACCTGCCTGTGCTATTTCGCTCAGGAGAATCTTCATCTGAAGAGCGTTCTGTTCCGACAGTTCGGTTAAAAACCTGAATTTAACCTTGGATTTTAATGGGTGTTGGAAGCCGACATCGAAGAGCCCGAATTGGTCAGCACGGATGAGGCTGGGAACAGTCGTTATCGCGTATACTAGGTCTTTGGTTTCGGTTATCATCTGTTGTATTCTGGCGTAAATATTGTTCCTGCCCTCGATGATCATAAACTTCGCTGACGTGTCACTGTATTTGTCTAAGAATAGAGAGTGCCAATTAGCGAGGAGTTCATCCTTGCTTTCTTGGATGCGCTGCGCCTCTTCGAGCGCTTTTTTCATTTTGGCTTTCGCGAGCAGGTCCAAAGCTTTTTCGAAAGGAATTGCCAAAAACTTGGCTGGATGCTCTAACGTAGCGCTGACGACCCCTCTGCTTTCCAGGTTCTTGAGGCTGCGATAGAGTTGCGGTTTACTTACCTTGAGGGCTTTGCCAATTTCTATCGCTCTTTGAGGTCCTTTCTTCGCTAAGAGAATGTATGTTTGAGCGTCCATTCGGGTGAGCTCAAAACTCATAAGCGTATTCAGTATTCGTTCCTGACTCACCTACTTTCTCGCCTCTTTTGCCTCCAAACAGGAAGTTTAGATAGTTAGTTACTTTGTGAGACTACCTAGAAGATATGAGGTTCTGGGTACATAAAATCTTTCACTCCTAGAAAAAGTTTGAGGGAAAAGCGCGGTTGCGAGAGATTCTGTCGTAGTCATTCGCAGCGCACGCCTTGCCGATTCAGAGCGCCGAGCGTATGGGGCGCAATGACAAAAATACCCAATTAAAAAGGAGATAAGGGAAATAACGTGCAAAATCAGTATAGCCGTCTTCAATATCTGCTTCCGTCGGTTGCAGACAGTAAAAATGAGCTAAGAAAAAGCGCTCTCAGTTTGATACTCATAACTAAGAAAATTTTGAAAGTAGGTGAGAACGAATGAGCGGCAAATCAAAACTAGAACAATTAAGATTAACAACTACGAACAAGAAAGCCTTGACTTTGGCTCTTGTGTTCATATTTGTGCTCTCCACTGCAACTACCTTGAACTTCATTAATTTGGCATTCTCTGCAGACCCTGTCTTTTCGATTGCGTGGATTTCTGATACTCAGCATTCTTCAGCTTATTATCCGAGCGATTTTGATACGCAATGTTCTTGGATAGTGAACAATTCAGCAGCACTCAACATCAAAGCTGTCATTCACACAGGCGACATAGTTGATGCATCGACAGACTCTCTTCAGTGGACCAATGCGAACCATTCAATGGGACTTCTCTTGGATAACAACATTCCATACTGCTGGGATGCAGGCAACCACGATAAGTCTGGCGCCAGTTGGAATGGAAATGACTACACGACATTCAACATGAGTATTGCCCGCGGAAAACAGTATTGGGTAACCGACTACTATAATGGCAAAAACACCGCCATTCGCTTGAATTTCTCGAGTATGAATATTCTAATAGTAAATGTCGAGTACCAAGCAGACGTTGCTGCGATGCAATGGGCAAACAACCTGCTAGAAAGCAATCCCTCTTCTAACGTGATTGTAGGAACACACGACTATCTGGACCCAACTTGCAACTACGACCAATGGGCAGCTTATTTCAAAGCCAACGTTTTAGACCCACATCCGAACGTTTTTCTAGCTTTGAGCGGGCACTCCAATTCTCCCACGGGTAACAGAACAAAAGTCGGCAATCGCAACGAACTTCTTTTTGATAGACAAGAAGAGGATTCACAGAGAGGCGGAGCATCAATCCGACTCTTAGCTTTCAACACCGCCACGAATACGATTAACGTCACAACTTACCTTCCATACCAGAACGAATTCTTAACTGATCCAGATAGCCAATTCATATTGACCAATGCGATTCCCTCGCCTACCTCCGCCCCTTCACCGACACCTGCACCCACACCCATGCCTACACCAACACCCACACCACCGTATACATTTGACTTCAATTGGAGCCTAGTCAACGATGGCAGAGACGTCAAGGCTTATCCCGATTTGAAGGAGTACATTTGGCAAAAGAACGCCACCTTACCGCCCAATGGACCATATGACAAAATAGGCTTACATAGACTGGTCAAAACAGGCATCACACCCAAGGCAGTACTGTTTCTACTGCCAGGAGGACCGTGGGCAAACGCAGAGGAATTCCTTTCAAATCCGCCACAGGACAACTGGACCGTTTACGAAAATTACTCTCTGCCCATCTATTTGGCAAGAAGAGACTTCGAAGTTTACTCCATAGACTACAGAACACACTTCGCCCCGACAGGGGTGAGTATGAACGCATCTCAACTTAACTTCATGCTAGATTGGGGATGGAACCAATGGATAAGCGATATAAAAGAAGCCGTTAACAAAGCCAAAGAAGTATCAGGAGCCAAGAAAATTTTCCTAACAGGCGTAGGCGCCCTTGGCGGAGAAGCAGCCATGGATTATGCCTCACTGTACTGGAAAGAAGACCTTCGAGGTCTAATATTGCTGGGAGGAAAAACTCCTGTAGCTGCAAAACCTGTAGGACAAACCAACACCTACAACTTGACTACTCAAATTACCAGCATGGCCACGACAAAAAACTACGCTTCGCCTATGTGGACAATTCAAATTGCATTGTTTGCATTTAGATATGCTCTGCAAAATCCTAACGCCCCTGCACAATACCCACCTGGAATTCCGCTTCCGCCTCCAAGAAACCCGATAACAAATAGAACATGGACAAACATAACCGAATGGGCAGCCTACATGATACAGTATATGGGCTCACTAAGCAACATCTCCGGCGGCTACGGAAACGTCACCAGAGATTTACAATTGTTCAGTAAGAACGACCAGTGGTATCCAAATAGGATAGCAGCAGAAAGCATAGCCATCAGCGACTGGACAAACTGCCCATACGTAACATGCGATTTTGACGAGCTTTACAGCGAGATAAACGTCCCTCTACTTGCCTTCAACACCGGGCTGACCTCAAACCGCACAGGAACATTCCAATTCGTTAACGGAATCAAAAATCCCGACTTCACCGGAACGATGCTACCAAACTATGGTGAACTCGACATGTTAGTAGGCGATTACGCCGCAAGAGATGTGTTTGTGCCAACCCACAACTGGATGATTAGCCACATGCCTTCACCGTTTACTACCTCGGTCACGCAATCACAAACAACAGTCACAGCAGGCAACATAGTCAGCCTCTACGTTTCCGTTTCAGGAGGCGTCGCACCCTACACTTACCAATGGTACCAAGGAACAAGCCCCGTAGGGACCAACGCGCAACTCTCTTTCTATCCGAACACTGCCGGAACCTATACGTATTATTGCAAAATCACCGACGCAGAAGGAACAACAACGAACTCCAATACAGCACCATTGACAGTCAACTCTCCTCAAAAGCTAACACAAGCGCCAACCCAAACTCTGAATTCCACCCCAACGCCCACATTCACGCCCACACCAGAGGTAACGCCAACCATCACACCTACCCAGACGCCCAACCCAACATTAACGCCAGCACCAACGCCTTCACCGTCCCCAACATCTTCAGAGTCGCCCTCACCAAAACCCGCTAATACAGCGACACTTAATTTGCCAGCAGAAGCCACCTACGCAATAGCCACTTTAGCCATAATCATCGTGATAGCAGCAGCAGCCTTAATGCTGAAGAAAAGAACAAAATAGCAGCCAAAAATCTACTCTCCCTTTTTCCTTATCAGTCCGCTAAAGAATCTGAGGCAGGAATGAAAAACTTGAACCAAGAACCAGTAGTTAAAGTGCTAATGAGTATTGGGCTGTCGGAAAAAGACGTGCTAACGTACATTTTCCTCGCCAAGACGGGACCCAAAAGAAGCGAAGAAATAGCTGACGCACTGAAAATGGACATTCAACAAATTCGCCGCAGCCTCCAAAACTTGCAAGACAAAGGACTTGCAGCCACCACTCTTGAACACTCACTTCGATTCAGGGCATTGCCATTTGAAAAAGCAATAGACCTACTTACAGAAGCGAAAAGGATAGAAGCACAACAGACAGAGCAAAGAGCGAAAGAAACCCTCTCCGAGTGGCACTCCTTGATTTAGGTGCAATCACGCAAATAGTTAACGGCGGAAATCATGCGAAAGATACGCAGAAAGAGTAAAACACCAAGACTTGAAGAATCGTCTATAACTTACTCTTTGAACATGTCGTCGTACTTGCCTTCGTCAACTTCCTTCTGCACTTCACGCGGATCTTTGCCTTCAACCGTAACGCCCACGCTAACGCAGGTTCCTATGATTTCTTTGGCGGCACCTTTCAGCGTTCGTGCCAGCAGTTCAGGTCGTTTGATTTTGGCTATGCGGACGATTTGTTCGATTTTTGCGTCGCCAGCTTTTACGGAGTTGGGTGTTCCGGAACCTTTTTCTATTTTGAGTTCGGAAACCAGAAGCGCGGAGCTTGTGGGGACTCCGACGGTGACTTCGAAGGTTTTGTCTTCGGGGTTTACGTTGACTTTTACAGGAACTTTCATTCCAGCGTAGTCGTGGGTGAGTTCGTTGATTTTGGTGACGACGGCCATGATGTTTAAGCCTAATGGGCCAAGTGCGGGGCCTAGTGGTGGTCCTGCGGTTGCTTGTCCTCCGGCTACGATTAGTTCTATTGTTTTGTTTTCTACCATTATTCTTCACTTCTTTTTTTTGCTTTTTCGACTAGTTTTACGTAGTCTGAGTGTACTGTGATGGGTAATGTGAAGGTTGCTTCTAGCAGCTCTAGTGTGACTTCGCCTTTGGATTTGTCTATGCGGGTGATTTTTGCTCGCATGCCTTTGAAGGGTCCGCCTGTGATTTCGACGACGTCGTCTTCGCCGAGGTCTTCGATGACTGGTTTGCGGACGATGTAGCGTTCGATTTCTGTGAAGCTGACTAGGCCTGGGATTCTGGAGCGTACGTGTCTTACGCCTGCTATGGCTTCTTCGACGAGGTGTGGTCCGTCTGCTTCGATGAATACGTAGCCTTTGAGTGTGTCGGGGACGAGGAGGGATTTTATGGGGATTTTTTCCATGTCGACTTTTGCGGCGATGAGTCTGGCGACGTTGCGTTCTTGTCCGGTTGTGGTTTTGACGGCGAAAATTTTGATTTGGAATTGTTCTTCTTTTTTGTCCATGGGTTGTTCCTTCTGTGTTATGCTACTGTGGGCATGAGGAAGGCTGCGATGAGTCGGATGACGAAGCCGATTAGTCCGACTGCGCCGATGCCTAGGAGGCTGATTTTTATGGATAGCCAGAGTTCTTCTTTGTCTGGTTTGGAGGCTAGTTTTAGGGTTCTTGCTGCTTGGGTTAGCCATGATCGTATTCCCATATTGACCGCACACAAGAGATTTCTGTTTGGTATAATAAATGTTGCTGTGGGGTTTGTGTTTTGTGGTTGATTTGGGGTTTGTGTGGTTGTTTGGTTGGTTTGTGTGTTTTTGTTTGGTTTGGTGGGTTGGTTTGTGATTTTTTTTCTATACCCCCCTTATTTAAAGAAACTGCATGGAATCTGCGTGATAAGT
>JBGOXQ010000035.1:0-11670 GCA_041479225.1 Bathyarchaeia archaeon | reverse complement strand
TTGTAGGGTTTGGTGATTTCGCTGACATCTCTCATCATGACTACGGGACCCATGACGACGCAGTGGTCAAACTTTTCTTTTTTCAACAGTTCTTTAAGGAAGTCTAAGCCTTTGTTGCCGTAGGAGCCGTCGTCTGTGGCGACGTAGAGTTTGTCGCTAAGGGCTTTGGCTTCTTTCTCCATAATCATGAAATCTTTGGTTCTTGCACCCAGTACGGTGGTGACTTGGTTGCCTGCTGCCTTCATGGCTTTCACCTGCAGCAGCAGCGGTGCAATCATGATGCTTCCGCCGACGCAGAGGACCTTGCCGTACTTTTTAATTTCTGAAGGGTTGCCCAAGGGACCAGTGACGTTAAGCAGGCTGTCGCCTTCGTTGAAGCAACCAAGTTCTTTGGTGGTTTTGCCGACTTCGTGGAACGCAAAAGACACGGTGCCTTTCTTAGCGTCGTATCCGCTTATGGTTAACGGTATGCGTTCGCCTTTCTCGGTTGGAACCACTATGAGGAATTGTCCTGCTTGAGATTTAGCGGCGATGTCTGGAGCTTCAACTTCGAACAGGGTTTCTTTGTGTGCAAGGTTTTTTTTGCTGATTATTTTGTACGTTTTGCTTTCGCCTCCGTCTTAACAGCCACAACGCACTGAGGCATTGCAGCAATCTTGTTGTAGAAAGCTTCAAACTTGGGTTTGAACTCGCCTTGACATCTGGGGGAGAGTTCCAACATTTCGAAGCGGTCAGTAAGGCCCATTTTCTTGAGTGCATCCTGCAGCACGCCGAGTTGGCGTTCTGCAACGTCTCTGCCTTCCTGAAGCTTGCAGTCATCTTTGCTGCAGACTACGCCCATGACGCCGTCGAATCCCGCGCCGAAAGCGCTCACTACATGCACAGGGTCCATCGACTTGAAGCATGGAACTTCGAGAACCATGGCGTTCTTGCCTTTAAGCACGCTGTCAGGGTCATCTAAGCCTGAGTATTCGGACCATTGGCAGCTAAACACAAGAACTGCAGGTACTTTCTTCTGTGCCTTAAGCTGGGTGACTGCGTCGCCGTAGCGGTGCAGGACATTGTCGAATTCGAAGCCTTTAACTTGGATGGCGTCGTGTGGACAGACGAGTTGGCATGCGCCGCAGCCTGTGCATTTCTGCAAGTCAATCGTGGGCGTGGCGAAGGATTGCGCTGTGATGGCTTTGTAGGGACAGATAAATACGCATTTGTCGCAGCCCACACACTCCTCAGTCACGTAAACCGCTTTGCGCGAGAACTTTACTACTCTTATGGCGTTCGCGTCATAACCTAACTGCTGCAAAACAGCTTTGCTCAGAAGTAAACGTCGCGTTTCAATCTTAGTGCCTTCCTTCATGCGGCAGAACGCGTCTTCGCACTGGACGGAAACGATGTTTTTCACGCCAGAATTCATAACGTTGAAGATAAAGTCGGTTGGGATTCTGCCCGCACAAGGCACACGAAGCGGGATATAGTTTTTGACGTTTAAGCCTTGTTCCTTGAGGATGTCTGCCATTTCGCCGCTGGAAGGTGAGTTTCCTCGGCACATCATGACAAGGGTGTCGGCTTTCACGTTTTTCATTTCACAATTAACGTAATCTATCAGGTGATTGTAGTCGTAGTAAGCCATCTCTATGGCTGTAACGGGGCAGGCGCTGGAGCATATTCCGCAAACCTGGCATTTCTGGTTGTCTATTTCCACTTTACAGGTTTCTGCGTCGCGAGTTATTGCTTCAAAAGGGCACATAGAATAGCATACTGAACATCGACTACACAGGTCTTGATTGATTTTTACTGCAGCGAGACACTTTTCACTCATGTTAATGACCTCGGTTTGATTCCCCAGTGTTTTTCAACACCGTAAGCACGTCAATTAATGCTTATGAAAGCATGAAAAGAGCCTTAGAATGATATAACGTTTACTGTTAAACAACGAAAATATCTATATTCCCTCATAGCTGGGTGCCATTGTCCAATCCAATTTCCGGAAGATGTAACAGATGAATTAGTCACTCAGCCAATAAGTAAAGTCAGTCGACTGCAAAACGCACTCGCAAAATGTTGTCCTCGCAACCACGAAAATAGTCCTTTATGGACTATTGGCTATATCTTGCAGGCTCTATGAAGTCAATGCAATGACCAGCGCAGGAATATGGATTAAGATCACGTAATCCTCGATCCTTGGTAACTACATATTGAGCTCTAGCTGCTATTGCTGCTTTAATGAATTTGTGATCGAAAGCATCTCTACACAGTCTGCAGTTTCTTTCCCTAATTAGCTCAGAAGCATTATCCAAATTGGTTTTCGTTATTTTTCTGAAATTGTGACTTCTTGCGATTTCTCTCAACTTTCGCTCTAGTACGTACCCACTTATACCTACTGAGCGAGTTCTAGCAAGATACTCCTTGAGAATTTCTGTCGAATACCAAATGGTGTGCGCCTTTTGCTGTGCTGAATCCAGTGCGAATTTCTCAGGTTCGATTTCCGCAATAGCTCTCAAGAAGACATTTGTATCAAAGATAACGCTCAGTATGTTTCACCGCTAATCAATGTCTTTAGCCATTTCTTTGAACAGGTCATCTTCCACAGTCTTGAAACTGGGGACCCAGTTTTCAATTTGACCATTTGAATTTATCGGTAGTCTTTTAGCCACTGATCCAGCCTCCTTCTTTGTGACCTCGTAGATGGCGATTTTGTCCGATGAAATCAGCCCGTCTTTTACGACTCGAGAAAGAGCCATGAGCATTATAGGACTGTGGGTTGTTATGATAATCTGCTTTTTTTGCTTCACTGCTACTGCGAAGAGTTCCACGAGCGACAACTGGGATTGCGGGTGCAAACTAATCTCTGGTTCTTCGATCATTATAATGTCTTCTGGCTTGCTCCAGAATATTTGCGCGATTATCGTTAATATCTGCCGAGAACCAAAGCTCGCAAGCGGTAGTTCTAATACTGTTTCTTTCAGAACGTTGTCCTCAAAATCAGATTTCAGCATATCTGAACCCCCCCATCCAGCTTCCAAATTGCCAATGCCAAACCTGGATGCCCACTGGGTTATGTTCGTTTCTGCATCGTGGTATTTTCTAGTTGAAAAAATGAAAGAGAGCATCTCAAGAAGATTTTCACCATTTAGACCAACCCACTCCGGCACTCTGTTTGAGACAGGTACGTTAAACTCAACAGTTCCGCGATTCGATGAAATAAGGAAGACTCTGTCAAACTTGCTCGCTAAAACATTCTTAATGCTTAGGCAATAGTCGAACAGTTGGTTGATGTTGGCTTTATCTTCGTTTACCTTTTCAACCTCTCCACTTCTTCTGACGATCAAACTTGAATCTAATTCGGATGGCAGTCTCTCTAATGGGTCCATTCCGAGAAAACTTTCGGCAAGTATATCTTCTGAGCCCTTCGCTTTAAAATCGAGCTCAGAAATTGGAGTGCCAGTCATTAGGAAACCCAAACTGCCACTTTTTTTCGATTTTTCTGGAAAGACATGCGTTGAGTCTTCTACCTTCTTAATCGTACAAACTGGTCTTTCGGTAGAAAACTCGTGAACGACAGTATTCTTCTTCGCGTCAAAAAGAAACGAATAGCCTGCAGAAGAAGGATGGTTTTTTTCTGTTCCCAGCTGTTTCAGGTCATCTGCACTTAACGACAAACGAAGCGATATTTTGATCGGACCGAGCAGTTTCTTGTAGGAGATTGTCTCAACGTTTGGAGCCCTAAATAATCTACCCCAGCGCAGACTATTTTCGAGCGTTGGAGCTCTCTGTTGATATTTCTCGCGAAGCTTTTCGCGAGGTCCAAAGGTTACTTTTTCCTTTGGGAGTCTTCTAGCCTGGGACAAAACAGATATTCCTTCGAGGATGGAACTCTTGCCTGAACCGTTTGGTCCAGTGATAATGGTAAGGGGTTTGAATTCTATGGAAACTCCTTCTTTGCCTATGCTTTTGAAGTTCTCAATACTCACTTGGGTTAGCATCACTATCATTTCTTGATATACGTTAGCGAATAAAAGCTTTCAGTGTTTACAAAAATTGTAATTAAGTCTGAACTATGATTAACTCGGTAATGAACGCAGAATTCTTCAATGAACAAGGACTCTCCGTCATCGGGAGTGGTTTTATGAAAGAAATTTCCAAAGGCTCGGGAGAGATTTTTTTATTTTCGGTAGTATGGTCGTTTGATGTAGCCGTAGGCTTCTAGTGCTGCGGTTATGCCTTGCCCGACGGCGGTGCCTATTTGCCGTACAGGGTGGTTTGTTACGTCGCCTGCTGCATATACGCCTGGTATGTTTGTGCGTTGGTGGATGTCGATTTTTATGCTTCCGCCTTCCTCAGTCTCCACTCCTGAAGTTTGCGCGAGTTGGCTGTTGGGTGATTCGCCGATTTGGACGAAAACGCCGTTTACGGCTAATTCTTGGGTTGCTCCAGTTTTATTATCCAGCAGCACCGCGGAAGTGACGACTTTTTCGCCTTTGATCTCTTTCACTTCCGTGTTCCACATGACTTTCACGTTGCCTTTCGATTCCAGATCTTTTACGAGGGCATCTTCAGCTCGAAAAACATCTTTCCGATGAACAACGTACACTTGGGCGGCTAAGCCTGAAATGTACAAAGTCGTGATGCATGCGGAGTTGCCGCCGCCAATGACAAGCACCCGTTTGCCTTTGAAGAAGGGTCCGTCGCAAACGCCACAGTAGCTGACGCCTCTGCCGCGGAATTCTTTTTCGCCCTTCACGTTTGCTTCCCGATAATGCGCGCCTGACGCGATGATTATTGCTGGGGCTTCGTATTCGGTGCGGCTGGTTTTCACGATTTTCTTTTCGCCTTTAAGGTCCATTGCCGTTACGGCTTCTAACTCGTGGATGATTGCGCCTGTTTTTTTGGCGTGTGCCACTTTTTTGTCTGCCAGTTCCGCGCCGGTTACTTGGTTAAAGCCGGGGTAATTCTCCACTATCGGCGCGTCTGCGGTTGTTCCTCCTGCCAGTTTTTCGTCGAGGATGAGCGTTTTGAGTCCGCTTCTGGCGCCGTAGATTCCAGCGGATAAGCCAGCGGCTCCTGCACCGATGATAATTAGGTCCCAGTTCTCCATACGAGTTCACTCTTGGATGAAAAGTAATTGGGTGCGCGGTTTATGAATTATTCGGAGTGGGCTATCTGCTCGGTGACCCTATCCCCCCTTATTTATAGAATGAAGCGTTGAGTGAATTGCGGGTTGGTTCTGTTTGTGTGACGCCGCAGTGTTGCACGCTTGCTATAGTATGGTGATTCCGAATACAGCGCCAATAATCGATAGCGAACCCAAAATGATGAACAATGCGGATGTGCCTATTTTCAGCCACTTCATTGGCAGCCGTGCGACAAGTTTTGCCCCAGTAAGCACGGCGACGCCTGTGAGTAACGCGAAAGCCAAAGTTATCCCTATAAGCACCATGATGGGCGGATTCTCTGCAGCTAACGTTACTGTTATAATTTGGGTTTTGTCGCCAAGCTCCATAAGCGCCACCATCGAGAAGCTGGTTAAGAGGGGCAAACGGCTGGGTTTGCATGCGTCGGCTTCAGTCTTTTCTTTGCGCAGCCAAGGCAATACTCCAAAGAAGATGAAGACTCCCCCTGAAACAACTTGCACCATAGCCATGGGAAGAAGCGCTAGCAAAGGTCCACCGACGGCGATGCTTATGCCGTCCACGGTGAGAAATGCAAGCATAGCGCCCAAAAAAACCTGTGTTGCCTTGTGATTGCAGGATAAGGAGATTATGGCGAGTTGGGTTTTGTCTCCAAGCTCTGCAACCAGTATCAGCAGGAACGTGGAGATTATGGGCACAACGTCCATACAGTGAAACTTTGCATCGGCATATAAAGGCAGTTCGACTAATTTTGTTGATTTCAAACCTGTGGAATCACGGTTTTCGTAGAGGGCAGGGCGCTCCATCGGAAATGCGCTTTGCCTGAAGCAACATCATCAATTGCCGCAAAGTTCACCAAAAACTCAGTAAGCAGAAAAGTCGTTAGGGTTAGAATGTCATATTGTGTGAAAAGCCACAGCGCCAATCTCACACTCCGAACGGGATGAATAGGCATTAAATGGACCAGATACTGAGGCGATTCCCCTGTGAGCTTCCGAAGCTGATAATGACCGAAAATTATTCTTCGCCTCTGCCGAAAATACTCAGGGAAAGTTTTTGGACCACAAATCGAAACTCGCGATTCCTTTTCGAACTTTATGAGCCAACCTTTCTTCTTCGCCGTCACGGCGATGTAGGCGTCATCATTCACCGTCTCTAGAGGTATCTTTTCTACTATGCCGCTGCGTATGCAGAAGATTTCAGTGGCATGCCTAGCAAGTCCTGCGTCGTTGAGCTCCCCGAAAACATGACTGTGAAAGCCCCAAAGGAGCTGTACAAGCTTGCCCACTAACGAGTCTGGACGGTTCACTGGCACAGGGTTGCCGCAGACAATTCCGACATCAGAAGCGCGCAGCTTCAACAGTAGTTTTGAAAAGCTTCTTTTTTGGGGCAAAGTGTCTGCTGAAACGAATAAAATTGTGTCACCTGCGGCGTTAGCTAAAATGTAGTTGATGGCAGAAGCTTTCCCTCTTCGCTCCTCTTCAACATAAACTCTTAGCCGAGAATCTTCAGCTTCGAATTTCCGTGCTGTTTCCATCGTGTTGTCTGTGCAGCCTGAGCAAACGAGCAGAACCTCTGAATCAGACGAAAGCTCTTGGTCTTCAAGAACGTTGGCTAGCAGTTTTCCTATGTTTTTGCCTTCGTTGTACGCACAGATGCCCACGGTTAAGGGTTTGGACAAAAAACTGCACACTATACTTTTTCTCTTGCAGTCATAAAAACTTTTATGCTTTCTCAACTGATGAATAACCAAAGGAACTTACCCGCATTACGGCACGGTCGCCACTATATTGATTCAATCACTCAGCAAAATGAAAATTGGGCTAGCATTGTTCATTGGCGGTCTCTTCGTAGCGGAAGCTTGGCTGTCTATGTGGACAGGCATGCAGTACGACATGAACATCTGGTTTAACACAGGCAACTGGATGAATCAAGGAATCAACATCTACTTGCCCAGCGACCACTTGGGGTATCCGCCTTTATGGGGCATCTGGTGTCTGATTTCCTATCGCGTCTACGCATTGCTTGGAAATAACATGGAAGCTTGGCGATTAATTATCAAGCTGCCGTTGTTGCTGGCGCAGTTTGGTTTGGCATTTGTCATGGGCAAATTCGCCCAGAAACGATTCGGAGAGAAGATAGCCCCCAAAATCTTCCTTATCGCTTTGACTTGGATTTTCTTCATCTACATCGGGGCGATGTGGGGACAGCTGAACATGCTTAGCGCCCTACTAACGTTTGCCGCGTTCTACGCCGTCATAAGCAAAAGAACCACTTTGGGCGCGGTCTTGCTGGGGTTAGCGGTTACGTTGAAAATCTATCCGCTCATAGTTTTGCCCGCGTTTCTCGCTTACCTCTGGAAGAACAGGGGCAAACGGGAAGCGGGAAAATTCGGACTTTACACATTTGCTTTGCCTGTGATTTTTACGCTTGCCATTTTCGCCATTTACCAATGGGATATCTTGTATTTTCTGAAAACCATATTCTACTGGACCCCAGCGTTTGACGCCAACCCCATACTGATGCAAGGCGGAGCCATGAACATCTGGAGCTTCCTGAGCCTGCTTAACTTGGATATTTCGAAAATTGTGGTTCTGCGTTTCGTATGGATTCCCGTTATAGCCGCCGCTGTGGTATATTGGTTTAGGAAGCCCAGCATGGATGAATCAGATTTCAACCTTTCTCTAATTTCGTTTTATCTGCTGTTCATGATAAGCTATGCTTGGGTGCCTGAACAGTCGTTCGTAGATGTTTTGCCATTTATCTTCCTGCAAATCTTCGGTTACCGTGCCAAACGTTCCTATCTCATCGCGCTGATAGCCGTTCAGGTATTAGTTTTTGCTTTTTCCTTCGTAAATTGGGGACCATTCGTATTTGTCCCATTGATGACACCTTTAACTTTGGATTCCTTGAAGTTTCTGTTTCCAACAAATCAAGTTATTTGGAATATCCGAGGAGTGCTTGGTTTAGTTGTCAGTTTGTCTTTGGCTGCTTTTCTTTTAGCTCTTGCCAAACCAGAATTTTTCAAACAAATGGGGGAGAAAATCAAGAAAAAGTTTTCTCACGGATTGGCTTAAAGATGACTTGCCTGTTTAGCTATTTTTATCGTGTAATCGAAAGAGGACGCTTTAGGGTTTAACATGTAAGTCATTCCCGACCAAGAAAAACGGTCCTTAATCTCTTCCCGTCCACGGTAAAGTGTGGCACCTTTGATGTTTTCCAAAGAAAACGATATTGCCTTTTCTATGTTGAAGAATGAGGCTTGTTTCGCAGTAACGTTTGCCCATGCACCGATTTGTTGGTCAAATAAAACTGTGCCCTCGCTATCAGTGTGCTTCCGAAAGGAGGTTGCGCCTTGCTCATTCAACAGGAGAATTTCTTGGCATTGCGCCTTATCCAGTTCGGAAAGGTCCACGTGAACATCTATTTCGTTAGGGAGGAGCGTATACGTGACGGTGACTCTACCGCGGGGTGCGGCTTTGACGAATTGGGTTTCCACTCCTATCGTTTTTCTGAAACTCATCATCCAATCGAAGACGGGACGCAACGTTTTGCTGTTCTGGTAGGATTTCTCGAAGGTTTGGTGAAACAGCGAGTAGACGCCATCATTGATCAAAGCGCCGTGCAGCTGCTTTCTGGAAACCGTATCAAGAAAATACACTTTAGAAATGACCACGGCGTTTTCACTTTGTTCTTGAAGGTAGATTTCTGCGGTGCGGGAAAAAAAAGTGCAGTCAACATACTTTGCTATGGGGACGCCGAACCCTGCGCCCTCCTCAATCAACTCGACACCGTTTGACATGAGGACTATGCCCTTCTGTAACGTCGCAATCTCAAGGTTTCGGGGCCTGTTGTCAGGGTAGAGCCTGAACGAGATTTCTTTGTCGGCGAGGAAAGTGAAAGCCTCTTCGATTCGGGTAGGCTTGCGCAATGGCTGAAGTTGCGTTTTCATGATTACTTCCTGAGGTTTAAGCGTTTGAGGATTCACCTTTGACAGAAAACCAAGTCTCCCTTGTTTGCTCCATAAAAGACAACTTAATAGACGTGTGAAGTTTTAAATTCTTTTCTTAAACTCCCGCGATACAGATGCCCCGCTTCAGAGAAGAGGGGGAAAGTTCTTTTATCTTCACGCAAACAAACTAAGGTGAGAGCAGGAGGATAAGGCTCCATCACAGGCTTTTTCGAAGATAACTATCGTTTTTCAAGGTTCAGCATCCCAAAGCGAGTCCTGCTGCCGTTCCTCATTGTCATAGTTGCCAAAATTGCAGGCAGCATATTCATCTATTACTTGATGAATGTGCAGTCGCTGGGCACTTTCTGGTCTGACCCAAGCAGAGTTTTCAGCTGGGAGCAGAACAAAGTTTTCCTCACTAACGTCACCAGTGCTGGTAAGTGGCCCTACTTGTTTGTGGGTTGGGACAGCGCATGGTACCTGAGCATCATGACGCGGGGCTATGCTTTTTCTGGGGATAGCTACACTTTTTCGCCTGGCTTACCGTTCTTCGGAAACCTCTTCAACCTCGCACTGGGAAATCCGCTGGTTTCCATCACCGTGTGCGCGCTGGTGTTTGGTGTACTCTGGATTCCACTCTATCAGTTGCTGGCTGAAAAATATATGAGCAAACAAGCAGCCTTAGCTTCGACGTTACTGTTTGCTTTTTCGCCATATCTGTTCCTGTTCACAACGGTTGCTTACAGCGAAAGCGCGTTTCTATTCTTCACTTTAGGCGCTTGGTACCTGTTTAACAAAGGCAAAGTTGCCTACGCCTCAGCTTTCGGCATAGTTGCCATCTTAACTCGTACTTTTGGCATCTTGATTGTTTTGCCGATGCTTTTTGGGTCGTTAAAACAGAAAGGTTTGCACAGACTCCGCAACGTGATCCTGAGTCTACTGCCCGCTGTCGCATTGGCTATCTGGTTCATCTACATTAGCTTCATCGCGAACAATTTTCTGGCGCCTGTTCGCACGACGGAGTGGAGCGGCTTGTACTCATTCCGAACGTTGCTCATGGACCTACCTCACAGGGGAATTGATGCTATTTTGATGGCCCCTTACCAGCATTGGCCAACTCCGCCGCACTGGCTTCTACCCTCCGCCATAATCCTTGCCTTGGCGTTACCGCCCCTCCTGATTTACAAGGCATCAAAGATGGATAAGTCGCTGGCGATTTACTCGTTGGCAGGTTACATTGGGATTCTGGTTTTTGCGGCTTTGGTTTCGACCCCGCGGTTCATTTCTGTGTTGTTTCCGCTTTGGATTCCGTTAACCGCAAAGCTATCGGGAAGCAGGAAATCTATGGTCTTGGTGGCAGTTGTGGCTGCCGTGTTTTATGTGGTTGCGGTGAGCCTGTGGATGGATTTCCTGAACGGGCAATTTATCGCTTAATCTCTTGATTTTCTTTCAGCAATTAAGATGCCGAAAACAATTTTCTGAAACAAAAAATAACGGAAAAATTGTCAATTTGTGTTTTCAATAGAACAGGCAACCTCTGGATACACCACAATCTTTTTATGCTAATTCCCACGTAAAAGAATGGAATTACATTCCTCGGAGGAAAGAACGTGAGGGATTGCCACCTCTATCCAGTATTCGTTCGTTATTTTGTCCAGCTACGCCTCTGAGAGAAATACACCTGAATTCTTCAATCCAAACACATTTCCCCAAATTAATCACAGTAACATAAACTACGTAAGGTGCCAAAACACATGACCAAAATGTCAGGCGCAAAAGCCCTAATAGAATCTCTTGAACGCCAAAAAGTAGAAGTAATATTCGGCATACTCGGAGGAGCCATACTCCCCGTCTACGACGCCCTCTGCGGCAACACCAAAATCCGCCACATCCTAGCCCGACACGAACAAGGCGCAGCCCACGCAGCCGAAGGCTACGCACGCGCAAGCGGAAGACCAGGCGTATGCATGGCAACTTCAGGTCCAGGAGCCACAAACCTCGTCACAGGTATAGCCAACGCCTTCATGGACTCCTCGCCAGTGATTGCTTTAACAGGTCAAGTGCCCTCCACAGGCGTCAATACTAGCTACATGATTGGCAGAGATGCCTTCCAAGAAGCAGACATCATGGGCATCACCACGCCCATCACCAAACATAACTACCAACCACGCACCGTCGCCGAAATCCCCACCGTCGTCAACACCGCCTTCTACATAGCAACCACAGGCAGACCAGGACCCGTCCTGATTGACCTGCCCAAAAACATTCAAGCAGAAGTAGCCGAGGTGGAGTTTACAGACAAAATCGACGCCAGAGGATACAAACCAGTAACCGACCCTGACCCAGCACAAGTAAGCAAAGCCGCTGAACTCCTAATAAAATCGGAACGCCCCATCATACTGGCAGGAGGCGGAGTCATAATTAGCAACGCATCCGACGAACTTATGCAGCTGTCAGACTTAATGATGGCACCCGTAGCCACGACGTTCATGGGCAAAAGCGCCTTCCCAGAAATCCACCCCCTATCCGTCGGAAGCATCGGAATGCACGGAAACCCCGCCGCAAACCGACTCATGGGAGAAGCAGACG
>JBGOXQ010000034.1:0-11692 GCA_041479225.1 Bathyarchaeia archaeon | reverse complement strand
TGGACAATCACCAAAGACAACCCCATCATACACTTCTTGGAATATCAGCCGCCAGTTGGCTCTTTGGGCACGCTTGACGACTACAAACAAATCCCGCCCGAGCAACTGGTAGCATTAAAGAATGAAGTCTATGACGAAATTATTGCTAAACACGGCGTAATCGACTGCCAAGAAGCAGAAAAAATCTTCACCAAATACAACGTATCCTGCAAACTAGGAAGCCTGACCGCCAAAAAAATCAACGTCTATGAAATGGTGAAAAAAGTCGCTGACCGCTTTGGCTATAAAGTGCCAAAAATCGTCATCTCAAATACCATGGTTCCCAACGCTGCCGCATCTGGTCCAAGCCCCAGCCGAGGCATAGTCTTGATAACCACGGGTCTGCTTGTTCAGCTGGAAGAACCCGAAGTTGTAAGCGTATTAGGACACGAGTTCGGGCACCTCAAAGGCAGAGACCCACTCATCCTCTTTGGATTGCTAAGCGCCGAGTTCATTTTCAGGTTTTACGTGCTGTTAACACTGTTCCCAGCTATATTTTCGTCTTTCCTGTTCTTTGTCTACTTCTTCGCAGTGATGACTCTCATATTCTTTATAGCCAAATTCTTCGAAGCCCGAGCCGACTTAACGTCAGCCATAATGATGGGGCAACCTAAAATCATGGCGAAGGCACTTGAGAAAATCGGGTTCCACAGGTTACTCTTCGAACGCACACCTTCTTTCCGGCTCCAGGAATGGGTAGGCTTGGATAGTCACCCGCCGATTTACTTCCGCATAGCACGCTTAGAAAAGCTTGAGGAGCCAGTGCAGGTTAAGCATCCGCTGATTCAATCCATCAAAGAAGTCACAAGAGGATTCATAGCAAGCCTCTAAAAAGCAACATAATGCTCTCTTCGTGAGAGGCTTAAGATGTTTAGACGCGAAAGAGAACAGGGCTGTTCTTGTGGCGGAACCATGCTGTTCTCTAAGCAGAGCTAAATAGCAATTGCACATAATTATTATATGCTTGGAGGGTAGGCGAATATGAGTAAGGCTATCGCGCTTACATTAGTTCTAATCAGCCTAACAGCTTTGTGCATAATTACTGTCCAGTCCATCAAAGCCAAGCCTAGGACAATTATTATTCCAGACGATTATCCAACAATAACCGCCGCAATTGGAAACGCTACAGACGGCGACATAGTATTTATGCGGAGTGGAACTTACGAAGGGCCAATCAACCAGACATTGATGATAAACAAGACACTTTCACTTATAGGCGAAGGAGCTGAATTAACCATAATAAATTTGCATCCGCAATACCACCAAGTGACATACGAAGATTGGGGCATGAATGGATACTATGTTGCAAATTACACGTCTTGGGATAATTCGATAATAATCTATGCTGACAATACCACGATTTCAGGTATTACAATCTCCAGTTCGGGTGACGCATCCATCGTTGGAGATAGAACTCAAATAACAAAAAGTAACATAACGATACCTGAGATGTCAATACAGGGACCTTACTCAAACATCGTAGAGAACATGTTAGGCACAACGTTAATGGCAAATGGTTCATATAGCAGAATAGAAGAAAACAACCTAAACGCGCTGCAAATTTTTGGTTCTTACCTAATTATTTCAAAAAACACAGTTTTAGGACCAATAGGCGTTAGGGGTGAATATTGTAAAGTCTCCACAAACATCGCCATTGGCATAAGAGACAGTTTGGGTGTAACAACTTTTGGTGCAGGCATCATATCGCTAACAGGTTCTTACTGCGAAATTTCTTCAAATAACGTCAAGGGCATCGATATAGAAGCGTCCTCTTGCTTTATTCATCATAATAATGTGACCGAGGACAAGAATAGCGGAAGGGGTCACATCGCTGGCGATGGAAATATAGTTGCTAACAACTTGTTTGATCATTTGGCATATGGCATAGAACTAGGTGGTTCGAATAATAGTATTTATGCAAATAGGATAACCCGCAACGGGGAAGGCCTCGCAGAGTCAGGAAAAAGCAATATCATTTACGCAAACTATGTGGCAAATAATGGGTGGGGCGTTGACACTGGATATAATGATATTACTGCTACTCTTTATCACAACAATTTCGTTAACAACCGTTTCCAAGTCTCAACTATTTTTCCCGTAAACCAAATTGACTTCTTTGATAGTGGCACAACGGGAAACTACTGGAGCAACTACAATGGAACAGACGCAGATGGCAACGGCGTAGGCGACACTCCATACGTTGTCGACGCTACCCGTTCAGACCGTTATCCGCTCATGGCTCCCTTCGATATCGACAGCGTAATCATATCAGTGCCAGAATGGGCATATACCATGCCTACACCTCCATCCCTACCGACGCTTCCACCCTTCCCAAGTACAACACAACCTCTAACTCCGCCTACCGAAAAACCGAACCCATCACTTTCCACTTCACCTTCGCCGTCAGCTTCACAGCAACCAGCATCCTCGCCTTCGCCGCAGCCAGCACGCTTCCCAACAGAATTCCTCTACGCCACAGCAGCCTCAACCGCAGCAATCGCAGCAATAATCACCGCGGCAGTCGTGCTTAGAAGAAGGAAACAGTAGACTTCCAATTATTCTTTAAATACTTTCTTTATATAAGGGGGCTATAGTCTTTTCCGAGCACTAGAGTTCTCTTCCCCAACAGGCAAACCTAAGTCTACACTCAGGTTGAATCTATTTGTTGAGGGGGTATAGACAAAAAACCACACATCAGCAAACTGCTTCAGCAACCCTTATTTTTCACAAGACTCAAATTGTATTAGCGATGCTTCTGGAGAAGTAGACCATGAACTCTAGTTACTCTGTCCAAATCATAAGCCCCGAAGAGAAAGAAAAGCTCTACCAGCAATACGAAAACCGTTTGCTCTATACGAATAAAGCAGAGATCTACGGTTGCTGCGTAAAAGTCTTAACCGAAATAGAAGATGTGAAAGATAAGTGGGAAGACAACTTTTTCACGATGAGCGAAAGCGTCAGGTCCCATGGAAGACTAATTGTGCTGGAGGAACCAGGACAACCAACAACCATCAAATATGACCCATACACGAAAACCGCCTTCCTTGTTAACGTTGACTATTATGGGTGGATAAAAAGCATCGCGCTAGCAGTGGCAGGAGATGTCCTGGAAGATGAGCATCACATCTATTCCGTTCACGGTGCTGCAATAGACATCGGCGGCTTGGGCGTTTCCATAATTGCGCCTTCAGGCACTGGAAAAACCACGCATTCGTGGGGCTTGCTTCGTCTTGATAATGCTCGATTGATTTCTGATGACTGGTATTTTGTTAGGCTTAGCAGCCGCGAACCTTTAGCTTTTGGCTCTGAAAAGGATTGTTACATTGAAGCCGACATCGCGAAAATCTGGAACGAGTATGAGCGCCTTGTGGATAAGGCTGTTTTTGACCAAAAGGGCAGGGCAGTAGTGAACGTGCGGTGGATTGTCGGCAATGGAGGCGTCATTCCGATGACGACGATGAAGAAAATAATTTTCTTGAAGAGGGACACCGAAGATAAGAGCATAGTTACGGCGATGAATGTGGATGAAGCGCTGCAATACGTTGTGGCACATGACTTCTGTAACCCGCACCAACTCGTGAGAGACCCCAGAAAGGTTGAGTTGAGAAAAAACTTTTTCCGAAGATATTTTGAGCAAACAGACGTTTATCTTGTGAATACGACAGGGACGCCGCAGGAGACTCAGGCGGAGATTAGGAAAATCCTAGCGGTGAAAAAGTAGATATTGACGTGGAGAATTGCGAATAGCGATCCCCCTCCCCCTTTCTCTACATGTTATTACTAATGGGATACAAATATGAATGTCTTCATTATCCACGCCTACTGCTTGCAGAGCCTATCCCCCCCTCTATTTATAGAATCAAAGACAGGTTGAATTTCTATTTGGGTTCTGGCTAAGAAAGTTTACCAAAAAGGGAAATTGGGGAAAAACGGTTTCGTCTATTCGATGTCGTTTTCTTGGGATTGCGTTACTTTGTTATGATTGTTCTTGTGAAGGTCTCTATCTGTGTCACTTTGCTTTGAGCTAAGTCTACGGTGAAGATTGAGCGGCCAACTGTGCCGTTTTGCAGCATTACGATTGCGGTGGTTGCTTGTGTTGCTACGTTGCCGTTTCCGTCAACTGTCGTCTTAAACATTGGCATGATTGCGGTGATGTTGTATCCGCTGTTCAGCAGGTTCTGTATGTCTGAATCGTTGCTTGCTATGTTGGTGACGTTTGCTGTGAAGTCTGAACTTACCTCAATGCCTCCTGCGTCTCCGAAGCCTCTTGGCCCAAAGCCTTCTTTTCCGAATCCTTCGAATCCGTGCCTTCCGCCGCCCATTCCGCCAAATCCTATATCAGGGCATATGGTGCTGTTTGTGTCGGGCGTTGCAGTTGCTGTAGTGCTGTTTTGCAATGTGCGGGTTGAGACTGTTGCTTGTGCTAGCCATACGCCTCCGATGACGATGATTGCGGCGAAAACCACAGCCGAAACCAAAGTTAAAGCCATAATTTTTCTGTTTATCTCCAAACACCTCCTTTTTGCCTGCCAATCGGTTATTCAGCGCGTTATTAAACGATTTTTCAGGATTGAACCCAAATCGTACCCAAGTTTTCACCAAATTACACTCAAATCGAAAATTAAATTGACAAGCGTAGAAACTGAATCTAGCCCTTAAATGGCAAAAGCATCGTGGGTTCATTAAGTGCTTTTTTGTCACCTTTCTCAAACACATACAACTCGCCTATGAACGATAAGGCGCCATGCTCGTAGATGAGTGCGGCGCGTTCAGGAAGAGCGTAAATCTTCTCTATCTTTGACATTTTCTTCAGCACCAAGTCATCTTCAGGTATATAGTGGACTTTAACGCTGAAATCAACGAATCCAAGCCCGTCCACAAGCTTAACGACGCGGCTGTACCTATTGGTCACAACACATTTCTTAGCCAATGCCAATGCACCTGCGCTTCTGCCAACGACCACCCCACTGAATGCTCGTAGTAAACTGTCTACGCCCGCAATTTTCAAACGGTTCACGAGTACGCTCAATTGCCCACCCGTCAAGTAAACTAAATCAGAACACGCGATTTGCGCTGCAATTTCCTCGCAGGAGTCAGAGTAATCCACAAAATCCACACAAAATGCTCCAAGACTTCGAAAGTAGTTGAAAAGCAGGTTTCTCCGCCTGAACTTTCTGTCGAAGCTGGGTCTTGCCCAAGGAAAAACAAGAACCGCAGGTGCTCCACCTGCATCTTCAAACGCTCTGCTGTTAATTTCTTGTGCGTTGCGTTTGGCTACGTTTTCTCCGCCTAAGAAATACAGCTTCGCCATGCGCATAATCGCTCCTTCGAAGCATTAAAACCTGAAGGTCGGGTCACGGTGGCTCACCATGGTAGCGTTAAGAAAAAGTAGATATATGTTAGCATTTAATGGGTTATAAGAAGCTGCGTTTGGCAGCGCGTGTAAGAGGGAAGACAAGGGGTTATTGGTGAAGAGAAAAGCTGGTGGATACAAAATCGTTTTGACTGCTGACCGCACGCTCATGAGCGAGTATAGCGGAGGCATTTTCCTCGGCTTCAGCGCTTGCATACCCCGCGGATTAATCCCCGACAGATTTTACTTCTCGATGTTCTGTCCCTCAGTGCCCGTTAACGCTGACGGCTCAGTCAAGTATGCGCCCTGCGGATTGAGGAAAACTGAAGCGCAATTGCTGAGCAACTTCAGCCGCGAAGACATCATCGTCGCCCACCCAGACCACCTGCACAAAGTTGTTGGCCCAAACACGAAAGCTTTAGGCATAGCGGAAACTGACCCGTTAGGCATGGGACCCGCCACAACCACGTTCACGCAGGTGCTCGGCGGCGAAGCATACATGGCGATGAAATTTCAAGACATACTCAACCACCCCGCCGTCCAGAAGTACAAGCCGAAAATAATCGTTGGCGGACCAGGCGCTTGGCAACTGGAAGACCCAGAACCTCGAAAGAGGCTCGGCGTAGACTGCGTCGTCGTTGGCGAAGGCGAAAAAGTAGTTAACTCGCTTTTCGAAAAAGCCGTGATGGGTTATCCGCTGCCAGAGGTAGTTCAGGGACCCGTGGTGGAAGAACAGGATATCCCACTCATTCAAGGCGGAACTATAGACGGCATAGTTGAGATTGCACGTGGATGCGGGCGAGGCTGCGCTTTCTGTGTGCCTACGCTTCAGCGTTACCGATGCATGTCGATTAAGCACATTTTGAAAGAGGTTGAAGTAAACCTCAAGGCAGGAAGACGCCCCCTACTGCACGCAGAAGACGTTCTAAGGTACAAGGCAAAAGGTCTGGAAGTGAACGAACCTGCAGTAGCGGAGCTTTTCTCAGCGGTCTACAATCACCCAGGAGTCAAAAGCCTCGGCAAAAGCCTCGCCATAAGCCACTTCGCGCTTTCCTCAGTAGCCAGCGCTCCAGACCTCATCGACGACCTCTCAAGTATTCTTGAAGTCAAACAAGGAGCAGAATGGATGGGCGGACAAACAGGATTAGAAACGGGCAGTCCACGCCTAATCAAGGAACTTATGGCGGGCAAAGCTAAGCCGTTCGAGCCTGAACAGTGGCCTCAAGTTGTCGTGGATGCTTTCCAAATTCTCAGCGACCACAATTGGGTTCCGCTGGCGACACTAATCATTGGGCTGCCAACTGAAACAGAAGCTGATGTTCAAATGTCAATTGACTTGGTTACCCGCCTTAGGAAGAACAAAAGCCTCCTTGTGCCTTTGTTCATGGTCAGCGAAGGCGGATTAAGAAACCAAGTGTCCTCCTTCAGAGTGGAAAACATAACGCGGAAGCAGTCGGAGCTCTTTGTTCTGTGCTGGGAGCACGATTTGACTTGGGGTTCAACGTTTATGGATGAGTATTTCTTGTTGAAGAGCGGGTTGGGAGGACGCGTCTTAAAGCTTGTCTTCTCATATGGACTAAAAGAGGCGTGGAAGCTGCTTAGGGCAGCGAAGGAAGAGTACGACTATGACATTTCAGCCATGATAAAAGACGCGTACGAAGGCAAATTTCCTCTGCCTCTGCCGCTTCGCATTGCCACTAGAATCATGGGAACTGAGAGCCTCAAAAGAGAAAAGAAGTGACCCGCTTCCTCGATTTCTGAGCTGCGTATTTTGATTTTTCTCCGAGGAGTTTTGTTTGATGAATAGTCTTATAAGTTTGCCGCGGTCAGTTAGCAAACGATAGCCATGTCTCTTGAAGGATTCTCCGAGTACAAAGCCCGCGAGTTCTGCAACGATGTAAAATGCCCCGTGCAAGCAACATTAAATACACTGAAGGACAAGCCCGAAGCATACGAGCTGATCAGGCAGACATGCAGAACAAGCTGCCGCTTCACCACTTGGCAGTTTCACCACTGGCTAATTGAAAAAGGTTATTTAATCGTTAAACCAAAAGACAAGGCGGAGCGATAAAGATATGGAATGGGGAATGAAGAACCGATTATCTCAACTAATCCAGAAAGATGGCAAAGCACTTTTCCTGCCGATTGACCACGGCTACTTCCAAGGACCAACGCACTGCTTGGAGAAGCCAGGCGAAACCATAAAACCACTGTGGCAATACGCAGACGCCATAATGCTTACGCGCGGGGTTCTACGCAACTGCGTTGACCCAGCATTTCCAAAACCAGTAATCTTGCGCGTTTCAGGCGCGGTAAGCGTTATCGGTGATTTGGCGAACGAAAGCATCGTAACTTCTGTGAAGGAAGTTGTGAGGCTGAACGCGGCAGCAGTCTCCATGTCGGTGTTCGTAGGCACAAGTGGCGAAAACAAGAGCCTCACCAACCTCGGCAAGCTTGTTGACGAATGCGAAGAATATGGCATCCCAGTCATGGCGGTCACATCGGTCGGGAAAGAACTGGAGAAAAGAGAAGCCAGATACTTGGCCTTAGTTGCAAGAATTTCCGCTGAAATAGGCGCAAGAGTCGTCAAAACCTACTACTGCAAGGAAGGCTTCGACAAAGTGGTCAACGGCTGCCCCGTTCCAGTCGTCATCGCAGGCGGACCGAAAACGGAAACACAACGCGAAGTGTTCGACTTCGTCTATGACGGCTTGCAGAAAGGCGCCATAGGCGTAAACCTGGGCAGGAACGTCTGGCAAACTGAAGCTCCAGTCGCAGCCATCCGCGCCCTCCGAGCCATAATCCACGAAGGCTTCAACCCGAAGGAAGCCAACGACCTCTACGAGCAGGTTAAAGCAGGAAAAGCCTAACCTCTCCACTTTTTTTCAGGTGAAACCGCATGCTCGTCGCCAAGTACTACAACAATAAAGACGTTCGCGTCCAAGAAATGCCCACGCCAACGATTGGCGACGACGAGTTCCTCCTGAAAGTCATGGCGTCAGGTATATGCGGAAGCGACGTGACCGAATGGTATCGCGTGCCTAATGCACCGAAAGTGCTAGGGCATGAAGCAACGGGTATTGTGGAGAAAACTGGAAAGAACGTGTCGCGTGTTAAGGTTGGCGACCGCGTGTTCGTTTCTCATCATGTGCCGTGCAACAGGTGCCGCTACTGCCTGCGGGGGCATCACACGGCATGCGAGACCCTGCACACGACGAACTATTATCCTGGCGGCTTTGCCCAATATGTGCGGGTGCCAAAAATCAACGTTGAACACGGCGTGTATCCACTGCCCGACGGCATATCTTTTGAGGAAGGCACTTTTATTGAGCCTTTAGCCTGCGTTATACGAGGGCAACGCTTGGCGGCACTGCAGAAGGAAGATACCTTGCTGATTATCGGCGGAGGCTTAGCTGGGCTTCTGCATGCCCAACTGGCACATGTGAAAGGCGTCCGAAACATAATTGTGGCAGACGTGAACCTGTACAGGCTACGGCAAGCCCTGAAGTTCGGAGCAACCCAAACCTTAGACGCGAAGGAGAATTTGCCTCAGAAACTGAAGGCGATAAACGATGGGCGCCCAGCCGACCAAGTCATAGTCTGCACGGGAGCCACACAGGCAGCTTTGACGGCGCTGGAGTGCGTGGATAAAGGTGGAACCATCCTGTTCTTCGCCGTACCAGACCCATCCGTGCGCGTTCCCTTGCCGATTACTGATTTCTGGAGAAACGAAGTTACCTTGAAAACGAGCTACGGCGCTGCACCACAGGACTTGGAGGAATCGTTGGCGATTTTGTCGAAGAAGAAGCTGAACGTTACGGACATGATTACGCACAGGCTTAGTCTTCAGGAGGCTGCGGAGGGTTTTCGGCTGGTTGCGAGCGCGGGCGAATCGTTAAAGGTGATTCTTGAACCTAACAGGGCATAAGAGTGTGTGCGAAAAGGTTTTGAACCGAGCTAAGCGCAAGTTAGTGTGAAAATTTCTATGTTTTCATGCAAACTTCTTATCTAACCGGCGCAATATTTGAAGAGTTAAGGAAGGAAACAGGGTGGAAGAGAAGAAAAGTCCTGAAGTAAACGTCGGCAACCTTCACAAGTGCCCACATTGCGCGTGCTGTTTCTGCAGCGAAGCAGATTTGCGTAGTCACATGGAAAGCTACGGTGACTCCAAAGCAGAGCACGTTGAAGAGTTCCGAAGAGTTCATGGAAGATTGGAGCATGGGTCGTTTGGCGGTCCCGAATAATCTCTTGTTCTTTTCGTGCAGAGTATTATATGGAAAAGCTATAAAGAAGGAAATACATCACACATAGCGTTGCAGAAGACTGAATCAACATGACGGAACAACCACCCAACAATCAGGAACCAACTCCCGAAAAACTCCAAATCGACGACCTTGCGAATTTTCAGTTCCACGCTGCATACGTGGTATATTCAGACCTTTTCGACAACGCCACCACGGCAGAAGCAAAAAAAGAGCTAAACCTGAACATTGAAGACCTCAAAAAAGGCGCCATCGACCCAGAAACGTTCTACAGAAACATAGCCCGCTTCCGCGGAGACGTTATGACTGAGAGGCGACATGACCGCTTCACGGTGCAGACGCAGAGAAAAAGAGATTGGCGCATGAAATCCCAGAAGCAGGAAAGAATCCGTAGACACAAAAAATAATAATATCCACCTTAAAATGTTCCGTTTTTTCTTTCCCTGTTCGAATCGGCTTTGCCAATGGATAAGCTTAAAAACAAAGCCACATGATACATGAACTTGTGCAAAACGAACTTTTGCGCTAACCAGTATTACAGGAGTTGAAAAGGAATATGTATAGAAAAGAGATGTCTAAGGCAACCTGTGCTGACTGCGGAAAGGAATGTGAAGTCCCATTCAAGCCAGACGGCACTAGGCCAGTTTACTGCCGAGAATGCTACGCGAAACGAAGACCACCGCGCAGATTCTAAGCTCTTAAACTAACATCTGACTAAATTCCAAACCATTTTTCTTTTTTATTTTTCATTTATCTTTCCATGAATATTTCCATGACTCCATTCCAAAACTCAGCGGCAATCAGCCAGTAAGCATTAAATGTCTAAACATGTTTAAACGATACATACGGAAACCTTAATTGGAGCACAAGTTTTCTGTGTTTGACTCAAAAAGAGATGGATCCAATTGGAACCTCGAGACGTTGCAGCCTTTGCTTTAAACGCAGCGCTGTATGTCGCTGTAGGCATCTTATTCTACTCGGTTCTGCCGCTCAGTTTTGACCAAGTGAGATTTTGGCCTCAAGCTATAATTCCCGCGGTTTTCGCTGTTGTTTTCGGTCCGTGGGTTGGGGGTTTAGGTGCAGCAGTGGGCATATTTATTAACGATTTGGTTCTTAATGGCAACCCGTTGTTAAGTTTGATGGCTGGAGTAACCAGCAATTTCGCTGCTTTCTTCCTCGTCGGCTATATCGCTAAAAAGAAAATTCGTTGGACCATTCCAGTAATAGCTTACGGCGTAGCGACCGCGGCACTTATATGGATAGCCTACGTTTACGCTGACATTATTTTCATGGCGATAGCCGCGGCATGCTACATCATTTTCCTTGTGCCTACCGTTGCATTAAGAAACTCAAAATGGAGAAGCTTCGAACTAGGCTCCGTCATTGGAATGCTCGTAGGAGCCGCCATAATTGGAATCATGGTTCCCGTTTATACTCAGTTCTTCGCGCCAGCAGCAACGCCTTTTACTGTGCCCGTGGCGATGGCAACTTTCTTGTTCACGTTTTTCACAGAAATTCCGTTCCTGCTGATTCTTGGACCCCCAATAATATGGGCTATTTACAGAGCATTTCCAAGCGTCGCAAACAAAAAGGAACCAAGGGAATAGCAGTGAAAAAAACCGCCAAAGCCTTTGCACCAGCAGGAATCTCCAGTTTCTTTGAAATCTGCGACCGAACACCCGACGGAAAGTCTATCCAGAACTTGGAGCGGGTCGGCGCCAGAGGCGGCGGCTTCGGACTGAAAAAAGGCATCTCAGCTGAGGTTTCGGTGTCAGAAGCAAAAACCCGCATCGTCAAAGTTTACATTAACGGGAAGCTTGCGCCAGAAGCCGAAACCACAAGGAGAGTTCTGGAAAAGCTGCTTCGGAAATCTAAAGGGACTTTCGACGTTGTCTGTAGGCATAAAGTTGAAGTCCCCATCGGAGCAGGTTTCGGCAGCAGCGCAGGAGGAGCCTTAACCGCGGGCTTAGCGCTCGCATCGGCTTTAGAGTTACCTTTGACTTACAATCAAATAGGCAGAATAGCGCACGTTGCAGAG
>JBGOXQ010000033.1:0-11694 GCA_041479225.1 Bathyarchaeia archaeon | reverse complement strand
TCAAAAATAATGTACCCGCTGCATCCCTCCATGCAGATTCCAAAATCTTTAATCACACCCGCTTCCATATCTGCTTTAAACATTCCAAGAATCAACGGCACCTGCTTCGCTCGTTCTTCAGGTGTCTTGAAGGTATACTTAGGGTTCTGTGAGTATTTTACATAGAATCTGGTCAATTTCGGTCAACTCATTCTCTTTTTAATATTGTATAACAAGTTATTGACTAGTATATAACGGTGCGCTATCAGGTACGAATTCTAACTAAAATAAGTCTTTCAGAATGTTTTCAAGTTCTTCGAAACGCTGCAGAATCTTATCTGAATGCACCACAATCCACGGGCTTACGCAGTCCATGTTGGAGATTACGATGACTTTTTTGCCCTTCCGCTTGGCGTAGAACAACTCCATGCAGGCGCCAGCTGAAACCTGCGGCATGTAAACAATCATCACGTCGCATCTGTCGGCGTCGTCTAAGTCCCGTTGAACAAATTCTGGGGGTGGCACGTTGGTCCACCAGCAAGGCTCATCTTTTCGGTAAATCACCTTTTCCCTTTGCCACGGGTCAATAACCTCGAAGCCTAAGCGCTTGCAGATTTTGCCGATGACTTCTCGGTATTCCTGCTGGGTTTCCATGCCTTGTATAGGCCCCGAAATGAACGCTTTCTTCATTGCTAACAAAGCATAGAGGATTGAGAATTTAACAGTTTCCAAGAATCGGTTTTTTCTTTTAGAGATCATTTTTTCAACATATTATTGGGCAGGTTTTTAGTCAATAGCAACCTATCCCCCTTAGATTTCTTCGTGCACCCAGCTCTCGGAGCCTACCCCTTCCCCTTTTCTGCATGCTATTTCTAATAGGATCCAAATATGCTCGTTACCTGTTGATGTGTTTCCAGAAAACCTTTACTTCTTCGTTTTCGATTAAGTATTTGAGAGGGTTTTCTGTGAAGTCTTCATTTGGCTTGGTAAAGATAGGTGGCGTCAAGTATGAAGAAGACCTTATAGTGCACGTTGACGGAGAAGTTACCAAGCGGAAGAAGAAAAAATCCAAAGACCTCAAACCACTCTATGGGCACACTCCCCTTTCCGAGCGCGAACTCGACTTTTTAGAGCAGGAGAAACCTGATGTCGTGTATGTGGGAACAGGCTACGATGCCGCATTGCCAATTACAGATGAAGCTGTCAAAATGCTGAAAAGCTATGAAACCGTTATCTTGCCTACGCCTATGGCTGTGGAAAAGCTGAAAGCAGAGAAGCGGAAGTTCGTGGCGCTAATTCACGTAACTTGCTGACTTACACCGAGGAGCTCAAGCATCTTCTGAACTTGATTTGTCGGCGGCATGCATGTCTGGTTGCGGCACACGTATGCTGTGGCTTTCTCATCGATTTTTTCGTAGCCTAAGCCAACTTGGTTTGGCTGCTTCAGCGTAATCGTCATGTTTGGCAGATATTGTTTTCTTAAAGATGCCAGCATTTCCTGAATATCTTTTTCTATAAAATCACCGACCAGAATAACGCTGTAGGCTGGTCCCACGGCGAAATCTAGAGCGGCAAGCAGGAACGTGTACGCCTGCGGCGCTCCTTTCACTTCTTCCGCGAACACTCTGAAGGTTTTGCTTGCAATTTCCTCGTAAGTGGTGTCGCTTGTCAAACGGGAAAGTCGAAGTAGATTCAGTAGCGCCACCGAATTGCCCGATGGAACAGCGCCGTCATACACTTGCTTCAATCGTGGCATGGTATCTTGAGCGCTTTTTGCCGTGAAGTAGAACCCGCCGTCTTTTACGTCGAAAAACTTCGCAGCCATTATCTTCGTTAACCCCGATGCGGCTTCCAAATACTTGTCTTCAAACGATGCTTCATAAAGCTCTGTGAGCCCGAATACAAGGAAAGCGTAATCATCCAAGAAGCCTTCAACGGCTTTTTCGCCCTTGGCGTAACGGTGAAATAACGTTCCGTCTTCGCCTTTCATTCGGGTCAAGAAGAAGTCTGCGGCTTTAACTGCAGCCTGCAGGTACCTTTGGTTGTTAAACACTTGGCTCGCCTTTGCCAATGCTGCAATCATTAAGCCGTTCCAGTCAGTCAGGATTTTATCATCCTTTGCGGGTGCTATGCGTCCTCTTCTCGCTTTGAACAGAGCGTTTTGAATCCTGCCCAGTCTGATGATTAGTTCGTCAAGTGTCAAGCCCGCCTCGGACGCAGTCTGCTCAAGTGGCTTTGGGAAGTGCAGAATATTCTTTCCGTTTCGTTTTCCAATTGCCGCGTCAAAATAATTTCCTTCGGACTCTACGCCGAAGAGTTTCACTGCTAAATTTGCGTCTTCAGGCTGCACGACTTTCCTGACTTCTTCTTCAGTCCAAACGTAGAATTTGCCTTCTTCGCCTTCAGAGTCTGCGTCCTCAGCTGAGTAGAAGCCACCTTCGGGCGCAACTAAATCTCTAAGCACATACTCTATGTTTTCTTTAGCAGTCAGCTTAAATTTTCCAGCGCCCGTCGCCAGAAACGCTTCCGTGTAAGCCAGCGCCAGCAAAGCTTGGTCGTATAGCATTTTTTCGAAGTGGGGAACCAACCACTCCGCATCTGTGCTGTAGCGGTGGAAACCAAAGCCAACTTGGTCAAAGACTCCGCCCAACCGCATTTGCCGCAGCGATTTCTCAACCATAGCTAATGCATTCGCATCGCCGCTTCTCTTCCAGTATCGTAGCAGGAAAAGCAGGGTGTGCGGTCTTGGAAATTTGGGGGCGCTTCCGAATCCGCCGTGTTCCTCGTCGAAATCCACCTTGAGTTTCTCGTAGGCGTCGTCTAACACTTCTTTCCCTAACTCGCTTTCAGGGGTTCTCTTTTCGAAGGCTTCTATGCGGCTTTTGATGTCGGCGCCAACTATTTCCAGCTCGGCTCTGCGAAGCTGCCATATCTGCACTATCTGTGGAACGAGCTCTAACATTCCAGACAAGCCTTGACGACTGTACTTTGGGATGTAACTTGCGGCGAAAAACGGGTTCATACGCGACGTCATCAAAACGTTCAAAGGCCAACCACAGCTTCTGCCCATGGCTTGGCAAACCGCCATGTAGGAGGCGTCAAGGTCTGGTCTTTCTTCGCGGTCAACTTTGATGCAGACGAACGCGTTGTTGAGGAGCTTGGCGACTTCTTCGTCTTCGAAGCATTCTTTCTCCATGACATGGCACCAGTGGCATGAAGCGTATCCTATGCTGAGGAAGATGGGTTTGTCTTCGGTTTTCGCTTTCTCAAAAGCTTCGTTGCCCCATGGATACCAGTCTACGGGGTTGTAAGCGTGTTGGAGCAGGTATGGGCTTTTTTCATGTATTAGCCTGTTTGGTTTTTTTTCCATGTGTTCGGTTTGCATGAAAATCCTTCCTCATTAGATATCTTTGAATTGCCATGACTCCATTTATTACGAGCATGGATGGATTCTCTAAACGAACGGCTTGTCAATTATGCCGTCCAGAAAGAATCGCTAATCACCTTTTGGCTTGCGTCTTTTATTAAGAGTTCGCACAGAACATGTTAGTATTTTACGCTTAGGTACAATAGCACGGACAGCGCGACAAGCTCAAACAGGTCTGGAAGCACCGCGAAGGGTCCTAAGCCGTACATTGTGAAGCGGAATGCTCCAATCACAAATGGGCTTGCGGCTATGTCTTTCATGAGGAAAACTATCGAGAAAATAACCAATCCGATGGTGAATTCTGATCTGGTTTTCAAGAAAATACTTGCGTAGGTGATTACGAGAACCAATAAGAGCGTTATGTTGATGGTTGAAACTACTGTTTTTGCCACATAGTAAAACTCTATATCCCCCGAGTTTACTGGCTGCGGCGACACGGGTCTGAATGGGAATCCCTGAGGTTGCGGCTGCGATTGGTTGAAGGCGAATCCTGCCAAAATTGATGCTGCGATTGATAATAGTAGCAAAATAGCTATTACTATCAGAATTTTCAGGTTTCTGCTCATATGACTTGTCATTTTGTTTCTCTTCCTTTTCTACTTTTTCCAGATTTTCTTCAGAATCTCCTCAAACACTACATAGTTGTCTTCCATTGCCTGCGTTAGAAAATATGTGGCGCCGTATCTGTCTCCGACTGAAGTTACTATGTGGTTTTTCTCCAGAACTTCCAAATGATACCTTGCTGTCTTGTAGTCCACTTTGAGCGCATTTGCCAACTGATTTGCGTTTTGCGGAGTCTCATGTATTGTTTTGATTATTTCAGCACGAGTTGCGCCGCCTCTGGTACCAGCGATTAGCCATCCTAGTAGGTACTTTAGCGGTCTCGCGTTCGCAGACATGTACTCCGCTCCGACCCGAGATTCTCTGTCAAACCTTAACGCGTTTCGGTTATAAATTTGTCCCCAAATTCACCATTGACTTACTCGGCAACGGGGTCGGATTTCAGAAAAGAACTGCAGGACTGTTTTCAAAGAACTGCATTGAAGTGCGCGTTGTGCCTGCTGAAAGCACTGAAGGACTTATGGACGGGCGCAACTGGAGTGAACTTTTGGGAAAACTGTTTAATACTAAACCTCCTAATCCAATATCAACCATCAAACAAACTGCACTTACAAAGTCAAGGCTTCAACACTGCAGGTGCAAAATTAGGGGAAACAAAATGCAAAATTCAAATCTATCCATAGGAAACATTTTTGGAAAGAAAGTGGGAACTTACAAGAATCTCTTAGCAATTTTACTTTGTTGTGCTTCAGTCCTTGCTCTTATGCCGCTTACCAACTTGGCGCACGGCCAGGTGTCAAGTACAGTTGTCACAGGTTCCGTGGTTGATTCGTCTGGATTTGGCTTAGGCAACATTGTCGTCGAGCTCCGCACTACAAGTGGAGCCCTCATCACGAGTACCTCCACCAGTTTTGATGGAGCCTTCACATTTGCCGATGTTGACTTCGGAACATACAGTCTCCGCTTAAACAAACCGGGATACATTGCGGAATCAGAGGCTATTTCAGTTAGCACACCTGTCCAGCAACAACTTGGGGCAATAGTCCTGTTCCAAGCTCTAAGCCTTTCCACTTCAACCTTAGGTTTAGCTGCTAATCCTGGGGACCGCATACAGATTCCAGTCACAACAACGTATTCTGGCGACAGCCATGAAAGCGTGGCTTTTTCAGTGTCTGTTCCAGAGGGTTGGACGGCACGCATCTTGCAGGGTAGCTATGAAATAACAAAAATATCCCTCTCATCTGGACAAAGCGCACCTGCGCAGTTTGAAGTCAATATTCCTGCCACGGCGACAAGAGGCACAACCTACAACTTCTCGCTAACAGCCAATGGGGCAACCAGTGCTTACCTTAATTTCACGGTACTCATAGTTAGTCAATCTTCAGTTACAGTTTCAGGAAGAGTTGTGGACGAAAACAACAATGTACTGTCAGGCGTCAGCATAGACGTTTCCACGTCTGCTGGTGTCTCAGTTAAGACTGTTCAGGCATCTTCGGACGGTTCTTTCAGCTTTGACTTGCAAGCTTCAACTAGCTACCTTCTGCAGTTCTCGAAGGGCGGATATACCACGGTCAGCATGCCCCTAATGCTAATAGGGTCAAACGCGAATTCAGCGCTGGGCAACGTGGTCTTGACCCGCACTATATGGCTGACTTCTTCAATCATAAGCATCGCGGTAAGTCCTGGAGACAAGTTGGATTTGCCGTTCACAGTGAGTAACATGGGTTCGGATTTAGAGCCTGTGGAGTTCTCGGCTTCCGTTCCGTCTGGTTGGCACGCGAAAGTCTTGGACGGGAGCTATGAAGTGGGGACTATCTCTCTTTCTCCCAGCGGCAGTTCAAGTTTGCAGTTGGAAGTTACTGTTCCGCTCGGAGCAAACGGAACCTATAAGCTGTCGGTTTCAGCAGCTGGCAACATAACAACGACTTTGAACTTTACTGCGAAAGTTGGACCTCCCTCCTCCTCTATGCTTTCTTGCAATTATCCAGGGAAGTCTAGCGCTCCTGGAGATACCGTGAAGTTCCAGGTGAAGCTGAAGAATCCGTTCGGCGCGGAGATGCGGTTCAACTTGTCCGCTGAGTCCCTTCCAGTCAATTGGACGGCAATTGTGAAGACATCTGCGGGTGACTTTGTGAGCGAGTTCATTCTGGGTGCCAACGAGGTCTCTGACTTCGTAGTGGAAGTCAAATCTCCTGCGGCAGCAGCGACTGATGTGGCTTACACGCTGTCAGTTAAAGCTGAAGCTATCGGTCAGAACTTAACAGATTCTCTTCCGTTAACTGCGACTTTAACTGAGCTGGCTAACGTAATTACCATGACTGCGAGGCTTCCTGAAGTTGCAATTCAAGCTGGCAATCATGTGGACTATTCAGTCACGGTATCAAACTTGGGCGCCGAAGACAGAACCCTCATCTTGTCCGCTAAAGTTCCTACAAATTGGCAGATCATCTTTAAGTTGGGCACTTCAGAAATTACTCGACTTTTGCTGTACGGCGGAAACACTTCAGAGCTTCTTGTTCAGGTGATTCCTCCAAACCAAGTTGCCCTTGGAACCTACACGTTTCCAGTTCAGGTTAAATCCGAAAGCGGCAACGTGCTGGCAGAGACGAATCTGACGACGACTGTAACTGGTTCTTATGCCTTATCTTTGTCTCCTTCAGTTTATCAAGCAAGTGCAAACAGCGGAGAATCAACTTCATTCACCGTAAACGTATTCAACACTGGATTCACATCGGTTAGTGGCGTAATGGTTAACGTTACCCTTCCAGACCAAAGTTGGTCGTCCACTGTTACTCCAGTTCAGGCGGTGCAACTTGGACCCCAAGAATCAGCAACATTTAACGTCGTTGTCAAGACTGGCGAGAACACAGTTTCAGGAGACTACATGATATCAGTGAAAGGCACAAGTGATCAAATTCCAACGAACGAAAATCAAATCCGAATTACCGTTTCCGCTTCGACTTCTTGGGGATTAATCGGGGTGGTTATAGCGATTGTGTTCATAGTTATCCTTGTGCTGGTTTTTAGGAAGTTTAGGCGGAGGTAAAAAAACGTCTGAACCAATCATCCAAACCTATAAACTGACCAAGCAATACGGCACACTCAAAGCTGTCGACAATCTAGATATAACAGTTAACAAAGGCGAAACCGTGGGGTTTCTGGGACAAAACGGAGCGGGAAAAACAACTACGCTGCTTATGCTGATGGGGCTCTCTCTGCCCACTTCAGGAACTGCAAAAGTGGCTGGCTACGACATCATCAGAGACTCACGGAAGGTGCGGACAGTTGCTGGATTGTTGCCTGAAGGCGCAGGTTACTACGAGGATATGACTGCCAAACAAAACCTCGATTATATCTGCCAGCTTAACGATGTGCCAAACGGGGAAATTCAGAAACGCGTTGGCGACTTGCTGGAGTCAGTGGGGCTGTCAGAATGGCAAGACAAAAAGGTCGAGAAGTTTTCCCGAGGCATGAAGCAACGTTTAGGCATAGCTGAGGTCTTAGTTAGGAACCCGAAGATTACGTTCTTCGATGAACCAACCATAGGCTTAGACCCCAAAGGCACCAAAGAAGTCCGCGACATGCTTATCAAGCTGAATAAGGAGCAGGGACTCACCGTAGTTTTGTCTTCTCATCTTCTTTACGAAGTCCAGCAAACATGCCAAAAAGTAATGATCGTACGCAAAGGCAAACTCATAGCATCTGACACTATCGAAAACCTCTCCAAGAAGCTCGGGTCACAGGCAGGAACCACAATAGAATTCGCGCTAACAGAAACCCCTTTGGAGCTTATTCATGAAATCGAAGGCATCAACGGCGTAACCTCGGTTAATCAGGAAAACCAGAGGCTATACGTAGCCATGGACCAGAATAAGGCTCGTGAGGTGTCAGAAACCATCACGAAGCATAATTCCACGATTCTGCTGATGAAGCCTAGGGAGCACAGTTTGGAAGAAATCTTTCTGCAGTACTACGAGGAGGGTGACTGACCACGGCAAACCTTGTTACAGTTTTTAAGAAAGAGCTGGCGGACCACTTTGGCAGCAAACGCTTCATCATCCTGTTCCTAATAGTCATTGTTTTAGCGACTCTGTCTGCGTATCAGGGCGCGACAGCCATAAAAAGCAACGTCAGCTCGGGTTCCATAGGTTTGCAATCAAACTTTACCGCCATTTTCTCTGGCTCCTCAGGTGGTATGCCCTTCACTTACTTCATGATGTTGTTCGGACCCATCATCGGCGTAGCTTTAGGCTTTGACGCCATCACCAAAGAACGCTCAAGCGGCTCCCTTTCGGTACTTCTTTCACAGCCGATATTTAGGGATGCGGTGATAAACGGTAAGTTCCTTGCAGGTTTTGCTGCGGTGTCGCTGATGATAGTAAGTACAGTCGGCATCATGGTGGGGCTTGCGATTCCTATCGTGGGGTTCGGACCCACAGGCGCAGAAACCACTGGCATTATCGTTTTTACGTTTCTTACGGTTCTTTATGTGGGTTTTTGGCTGGCGTTGAGTCTTATGTTTTCCACGTTGTTTAAGAAAACAACCACATCCATACTTGCGGTCATCTCTTCTTGGATTTTCTTCGCCTTCGCCGTAGCCATCTTGGCAACTCTTATATCCGCGGCGCTTGTGCCAGTAACCAACATATACTACCCTCCAATATCAACTGGAAACCAACCTGGGATGCCTAATCAACCTTCGATACAGGTGACTAACCCCTTCCAACAAAGAATGACCCTCCAGAACCAAATATCAAGCATTTCGCCGTCCTACCTCTACACTCAGGCGTCCGACCTAATCCTGACTGGGTTCAATATTTACAGTAGCGGCGCAATATATTTCTCTGGAGGTTCGTTTGTAAGGCCCTCAACAGATTTGTGGCTGTGTTGGCCTCAGTTCACAGCCATCGGAGTGGCACTCGTAGTATGCTTCGTTGTGGCGTATATAGTGTTTCTGCGCAGAGAAATCAGACCTGGAGGATAAACCTCCCCTTCTTTCTAAGCAACTGAACCTAAACCGCATCTAACACTCTTTAGAGAACTCTCCGCCTGCCAATCACAAATCGAATTTGGGAGAGAATTGGAACTGATTCTGAAAAACTGATTTAAACACACGGCACGTCTCTCTGGACTGAGAGCGAAAAGCAACACCCACTCTCCCTCCCAAAACTCGTGAAGATTCAAAGCGGCTGGAGAGGACTCTAAACCTCTTTTCTTTACGGCTACTTTGACTTCATGAGTCAAAAATTAGGGCCAAGAACAACTGACATGGAAAACATCAAAACAAAACAGAAAGGAAGCATCCTATGTTTGAGACCTCTTTGATCAAAGTTATTTCGCTCATCAGATTAAGCAATGAATTTTCATGGATGTGACTTATTTGGGTATCATGAACAGGGCATTTAGGAATATTTCAAGACGAAAAATAAGAGCATTATTAGTCATTGTTGCGTTGGGCTTTTCTCTTGCGATTCTAATTTCCATTCCGCCTGGAATAACTGCAAGTCAAACAGCCACGCAAGCTCTAACTCAAAACCTAGGCAATACAATCGTGCAGACGGAAGCGTCAATCAACCAAACAATGACGCAGATAGATTGTAGTCTTACTCCAAGCTTTGCGGGCTTCGGTTTCAGAGGCAATTTTACCCCTGGCGAGTTTGGTGCTGGCGGCGGTAGAGACTTTAACTTCACTCCCGGTCAGTTCGGCGGTGGCTCTGGTGCTCCTGGCGAGTTTGGGGGCGGTGCCTTTGGCGGTGGAGGAAGCAATCCCATGAATGAAAGTTTGTATTCTGACATCAATTCGATTCAGGGAGTGGCGGCGGTTGCGCCTATACTGCAGGTTTCTGAAGGGGAAAACGTAACTCAAGAAATGTTCGGGCGCTCATTCACTCGCATGGTACCTCAGTACACAATCATTGGCTTGCCACTAGAAGCTTCTCTAATCGACAATTATCCTGTTCTGCCGACCAACATAACTGCGGGGAGAAATCTGCAGGCGGGTGACAGCGGCGTTGTTTTGTTAAGCGAGAACAATTCAGCATTCTTTGGAGTAGGCGTAGGTGGTACTGTTGATCTTCTGGGGCAGAACTTCGAAGTGGTCGGCATCCATGGTACCTCAGGGGTGTCAGACAATATTGCCCTTTACATGAGCCTTTCTGACGCTCAAACATTAACTAACAACACGGGATACATTACAAGCCTTAGAGTGTTTGCGGACAACAGTGCAGACGTCACTAATGTAGCCAATGCAGTAAGTGCCTTACATGCAGACCTTGACGTGACCACAGCTCAACAACGCTTAGACCAGCTTAATCAAATGCAGGCGAGCAACACACAACTTCTGCAAAATGCTCAAAATACAATGAACCAAACCCAAACCATGGCTTTCGAAGAAATCCTAGTTGTGGTTGCCGCAACAAGCCTGATAGTTCTCTTCGTGATGCTTTACACGGTGCGCGAAAGAACAAAGGAAATCGGTACACTCAAGGCGATAGGCTTCAGCAACTGGAACGTGATGAGCCAATTCATGCTTGAAGGCGTATTGCTAAGCATGCTCGCAGGCGTCGTCGGCATTGCTATAGGTGCGGTTGCTGCACCGTTCCTTTCGTCAGTTTTGCTTCCAACCGTGAATCCTTTCGGCAGCACAGGCAGCTTCAGAATTGCAATACAAGGAGCCACAGCGCCAACTCAAGCAACCATAGCATTGGACCCACAGATTATGTTAATTGCTTTCGGCGCATCTGTTTTGCTCGGAGCGTTAGGCAGCCTGTATCCAGCGTGGCGGGCATCAAGAACAAGACCCGCGGAGGCAATGCGCTATGAGTAGTGAAGTCGTCCTGAAAATAGAAAACATGTCCAAAACCTACCAGCTAGGCAAACGCAACGTCCAAGCCCTCAGCAACCTGAATCTCCAAGTGAAAAAAGGCGAATTCGTAGCCATCATGGGACCTTCGGGCTCAGGCAAAACCACGCTGCTGAACGTGCTTGGCTGCATTGATAAGCCTACCAGCGGCAAAGTCATGTTGGATAACGTTGATGTTGGAGGCTTAGCGGAGTCGCAGCTGTACAAGATTCGCCGAAACAAAATAGGCTTCGTCTTTCAAACTTTCAACCTGTTGCCTTATCTGAACGCCCGAGAAAACGTGGAATTGCCCATGGAAAACAACGGAAAATCCAAGGGTGAGCGAAGTCTAAGGGCAAAAGAACTGCTTAAGATGGTCGGTTTGTCAGGTAGAGAAGAACATAGACCTCAGCGGTTAAGCGCGGGTGAACAGCAAAGAGTAGCCATAGCGCGGGCGCTCGCCAATGACCCTGCCATAATATTGGCCGATGAACCCACTGGAAATTTGGATACTAAGAATAAGCAGGAAATAGTAAAGTTGCTTGCGAACCTGAACCTTAACCAAGGAACCACGATAATCATGGTTACGCATGATGGGCAAGTGGCTTCACGCACAGAAAGGCTGCTCCTACTGAGCGACGGCAAAATCACCAAGGAGAAACAAGGGCTGCATTTGGCGAAAAAACTCATCTGCCCCTTCTGCGCAAGCAAACTCCAGTCAACCGACGAGAAATGTCCCAGCTGCGGCAAAGCCTTCTTTGCAAAAAAAGAAATCTGCGGCAACTGAGGAAGTAGAAACTGATAAAAACGGCAACTTATAGAATTTTTAAGGTGAAATGTGATGGAATTTCCTCCTAGCCCTCAAGTGCCGCCACCTCAGCAGCCC
>JBGOXQ010000032.1:0-11728 GCA_041479225.1 Bathyarchaeia archaeon | reverse complement strand
TTCCGAACTCAGAAGTTAAACCGTGTTCCGTTCCCCGCTGTATTGTGGTCTTCGGCCACGAGAAACCGGGAAAGCTGGCAACCCACTTTAACCCTTCAAAGCCAACGTAGATTTAGCTAAGCTTTATAACTGAGTGGTAATAGTTTTGAAGAGAACGATGATGGTGAAAAGATGAACGTGTTGGCGCAAGTTCCTATTCTAACTAACCAGTTTGGTGCATCAGGCGACATCGTAATCCAGATTCTCAGCCTGATGTCTTACCTGTTCATTTTCGTATTCATATTCTACGGACAAAGACTCCAAATGTACGTCATGATCCGCGAAGTAGAAGGTTCCCTGTTCAAACTGAAACTCATGCGTGACGAAGGACGAAAAACCGCAATCGAAACCATAAAAGAAATCGGCAAACCAAGCATTGATCCCTCATCAAGAGTCGACCGATACCTGGAGTACTTCACGATTGCCCCGCAAACCATGGATCCAGCAGGCGTAGTTTACAAGCTAGACCACATCCTTGACGTCAGAGATATCCGCATGAAGGACGAAGTGAAGATGATGGCTCCTGCCTGCGATGAGGTTCAAGTGTACAATTTGGAGAACACTTTGGAGGCAGCCATGGCACTTAACTTTATCTACAAAGTCGTCAGGCACTTCTATCTGCAAGGCAAAAAAACACTCAGCCTCTATACCATAATGCAGTTGCAGATGATACTGCCCATGGTCATGAAAGAGGCAGAGGCGTACGCAAGCGCACTGAAGGCATTTGCTTACGGTCAACCCATCGGCGACGGCGCAGGCCCATTAATTGCGGCGAAGCTTATGCACGGTTACGAAGTACGTAAAGTACCCAAAGACTGTGTTGTCGCCACAGTGCCATTCGAAGGACGCACAGCTCTCGTGTTGAAAGCTGAAGGCCCAGGCGGAAACGTTGGCAAGCCAGGTGACGCTGTAAAAGTACTAATTGAAGAGAACAAAGGCAAAATTGCCGCTGTAATCATGATCGACGCAGGACTCAAGCTGGAAGGCGAAGATGTAGGAGAAATCGCTGAAGGCATCGGCGCAGCAATCGGCGGACCAGGCGTTGACCAGTACAAGATTGAAGAAGCCATCATGGCAGACAAAATTCCACTGTACGCGGTAATAATCAAAGAAGACATAGGCGACGCAGTTTCAATGATGCGCAAAGAAATCTCCGACGCAGCAGACAAAGCAATTGAACGAGTAAAAGGCGTGGTGCTTGAAAGAACCAAAGAAGGCGACCAAGTCATAATCGTTGGTGTCGGCAACACCATCGGGGTCGGCCAATAGGAGGAAAAAGCAATGGCAAACACATCAAATTCATCCAGACCAAGCAAAATCTCTACCTTCATGCTGGCAGCAATCTACATAACACTGCTACTTTCTATTGCGGCTATCGCAGCTGGCGTATATGTTCTAACGGGCGATACATCCCAATCTATGGAGGCAGGTGCAGTCCTGATTGCAATAGGCTTCCTCGCCATGGCGCTGGCAGGATACATCCTACTCCAATCTCGCAAGCATGTGGCAAATCTGAAAATCGTAGCCCAACCCATACTGACAACTATCGAATGCAGAAAATGCGGCATCAAAACAACTAGGGAATTCCAACGCGGAGATTACGTGTACAAGGAACTTGACAAATGCCAGAAATGCGAAGACAACCAAGTAATAACGGCGATTTACAGAGAAGCCACAGAGAAAGAAAAAGGAAAACCAGTCAAAGTCTAAGTCAAGACGCTGCAACCATCTTCTTTTATTAACACCGTATGTTCAGCTTGCGCCACAGGTTTTCTTGTAACTTCAACAAACACGGGATAGCCTGAAACCGCTTTGGAGGCAAGTAATTCTTTGAAAGCTTCACGACGCTGTGCCTCTGGGAGGACGCCTTGGAGCCAGCGTTCAGCAAACGGCAATGTCCTAAAGTTGTCTTCAATGAATTTCATGAGTTGTTTTGAGTTGGGGCTTTTAGCTGATTTGGCTTTGACAAGTCGAAAAATTGTTTTCTGCGGGTAATCTTCCACCATTCCGCCTGCGTCAGGAAACGTGACGAATGGCTCTATGGCAAATACTTCGCCGTTCTTGAGTTTTGTCAATGAAATCTGGGAAACGTTGGGTATGCTGGTTCCAGCGTGGATCAGGTATCTTCCTACAGAATGACCGGTGAGGTTCGAGATGGGTTTGAAACCGCGGTTTCTGATGGTGTTTTCGATGATGCCGCCGATTTTGCCCGGGGACACATCAGCATGGATGTTTTCTATGGCTGCTTTCAACGCGGTTTCAGCAGTGTCCACCATGCTTTTGTAATCGGGGTTGAAGCAGGCTGTGAAAGCTGTGTCCGTCACGTAGCCGTCAACGTGGACGCCTATGTCCACCTTAGCCAGACACTGCTCAGGAATAGTGTTTCTGTCGCCAGGTGGTGAAGTATAGTGGGCGGCAACTTCGTTTATGGAAACGTTGCAAGGGAACGCAGGTTTCCCACCTTTTTCGCGGATGAGTGCTTCAGCTTTTTCACAGACTTCTATGATAGGCATATTTTCGCGTACGTAAAGCCTCATCTGCTCGCGTGTTTCGCGGAGAATCTTCCCTGATAATCTGAATTTTTTGAGGGCTTCTTCATCGTAAGTAGTCATTTCCGTCTTCCCCGCGGTTCATATTGTTGGCTGTTGGTTTTTCTTTTTATGCGGAGGCTGCTTAAATGCGTAACCTCGCTTTAAACCAGTTTTGTTTACTTCAAGCTCAATCAGATAACTGTTGTAACAATCGGTTTTGGTGTCACTAATTGCGAATGCTTAAGGCTTGTAGATTTTCGGGTCAAGAACCGCGAAGTTGTTGCCGCCAGCGTGAAATAGTAAACGCGCTTTTTTGGGGTCATAGCTTTCAGTGAATACTCCTATGTCTGCATATGCGGCGAGTATTTTTCCGACAAAGATTGTATGGTCTCCCGTCGTAAATTGACTATCCACAGTGCATTCTATGTGAGCAATACATTCTCGTATAGCTGGCGCCTTCACTTTCCTGCCTGGTACCGAGGTGAGTCCTGCTTTCTTGAATTTATCAAAACTTCTCCCAGTAAGTGAGCCACAAGCGTAAGTTGCTTGCAGAATCTCCAGCGTTGGAATGTTTATTATGAATTCTTGTGTTTCCTCAATAAGAGTATGCGAATGGCGCTTGGGTGAGACGCTGATGGCTACGAGCGGCGGTTCTATGGAAGTTGGCATTGCCCACGCCAAAGTGGTTATGTTGGGTTTGCCTGCTTTGCCCACGCAGGAAACGATTATGGTGTGCATTGGATGAAGAAGCCTGTAGGCGTAGGCTGAGTTCACATCGACTTTTCCAGACATAATTAATCACTTATGTGTTATTGCTATAAGTGGGACATCTTCCGCGCCTATTATCTCTTTTTTGCGCCAATAAAATGTAACAAGCAGCACACAACACAAACGTTACTATTTTTGTCAGAAATATAACCTGAAGACTTAAAGGGGTTACCCACGGTAGTAATAAAAGAAATGAGTTGTCTAAAGCTATGAGCAAAGAACCGATCTTTACATGCCCCCCAGATAAAGCAAAATGCGATTGTCTAACTACATGCCCCACAGAGTTGTCTGTAGATTGCCCTGACAAAAGCAACCCCGCTAAGTGCTGCCAAGGCTGCATGGCTGAAGAAGAAGAAAATGAGGACGAACAGTAAGATAGAGAATAAAGTAAAAACAAAGTTGCGGAAAGTGAATTGCATAGATGATTGGAAAAGTTTTAGGGCAAAACCACTTACTGAATCAAGGAGAAACAAGGCTATGGTGAATTACTGGATTTTTAAAGTTAAAGACGAAGTAGGCGGGTTGTATGGCAGAAGAGGGTTTAACATTTTTGAACACCGAACGCAAGAGTGTTTTTGGGGAATTAGGGAATTTTCTGAAAAAGGGAAACGTGAAGCAAACATTGATCTCTTGAAAAAAGGCGATTACGCGGTTTTTTATTTAGTGGCGAAGGAAGGAAGCCGTTTTCTTGGAACTTGCATTTTGGACTCAGGCTATACGCGGTTAGATGAAGAGCAAGCGAAAAAGATTGTGCACCGCGAGTACATTGATTGTGATCAAGGCGTTTTCCTAAGAGACGTTGACCGATGGGCTAAACCTTTGCCTATTGAGAATTTACGCGGGAAGGACTCATTTGTTGCAATGGGCGGAAAACTCGGTTCGTTCTTTCAAGGAAGCATCAAGAAAATAAAGCACCCCGAAGACTACAGCACCATAATCAAAGAGCACAAACTAATGGCTTAACTGATGTCAGTCAGGAAAAACGACAAAATAGTTCGCTATCGAATGAGGGATTCTATTTTTCTTTCTCTTGGAATCACTTACGTTTTATGTGGAATTGGTCGATGACATCTTTCGCTTTTTCTCTCCGCTCACGGTGTGCTTCAAGGAACTTATTCAGCTTGCCTACAAGGTCAACTTTGCATTCGCCGCAAAGCGTTTCGCCTGCCCTGCACTTGCGTTCTCGTTCGGCAAGTTTCGTGTCGTCTTCTTCGAACAAGTAAAAATAGTACTGGAATATGCTGCAGACTGTTGGGTCAGCGCCTGTCTTGCGTTGTTCCGCGGCTGTGCCTTTGCCGCCTGTGAAGGCGTTCCAGATTTTCTTTTTCACAACGTCAGGTGGATCCATGGTGAATATGCTTGTTTCAGGCTGGGAGGCGCTCATTTTTCCGCCTGCAGTTAGCCCTGGCAAAAAGCGGCAGTGAATTTGGGCTGGTTTGTAGTAGCCGAGTTTCTGTGCTATGTCGCGTGTCACTCGCCAGTACGGGTCTTGGTCTATGGCTGCGGGTATGAGTGCGGGTACGTTTTCGCCTGTGAGCTTCTTGTGGAGGAAGCAAGGCGCGGCTTGGATAGCGGGCCAGAAGACCCAGCCGATGTTCGTGCTGTCTTGGAAGCCGAAAGTGCTGCGTGCTGTGCTGTATGTTATTCGCTTAGCCACTTCCAACGTTATATCATATAGCAGATCCATGTCTTCAACATCATAGATTATGTAAGTGTTCTCAGGCTTGAAGCCGACGGCGACAAGGTCCAATGCGTTCTCGTAAGCCCACTTGTGCGTTTCAGCCAGTGTGGCTTCGTCGTCTATGAGGAATTTTTCGTCATCCGTAATCTGGAAGTAAAGGCGCGTGTCAAATTTCTCTTGCAGATGCCTCGTAAAAATCCACGGAACCAAGTGTCCAATGTGTACAGGTCCGCTGGGTCCTCTGCCCGTGTACAAGACGAATTTTGTGCCTTTCTCATAGAGGTCCAGCACCGTGTCGAGGTCGCGGTGGCTGAAGAAGATGCGCCTTTGGATTTGCATGTGTAGCTTGTCCGTGTACGTGGCTACTTTATCAAGTAACTCGTCGGTTAGGGGTTGGGTTCCGAACTCACGGATTAGCCGTTCGTAGTCTACTTTGCCCTTGACTTCCCAAGGCGTGACGACCATTTCGTTATTGTTTTCTCCAGCGTTAGGTGAAGACATTGTGAATCCCTGAATCTTGTTGTTTGAAGACAAGAAGTCTATGGTGATATATCTGCTTTTTACTTGTTTTTATCAGATAAACTTGTTGAAGCCAAAAAGCGGAAGTCAAGCATGTTGAGGCGAGCGGTTTGAAGATGCTTTTTTTCTATGGCGATGACTTTTTGCTCTTTTGTTCCTTTTGCTTTGCCTCTGCCAGATCTTTATCTAAAGACTTCAGTTGCTTTTGCATCATACGAATTGTGGACATGAATTTGTTTCGTTGGTTCTCAAGTTCTTCACTGCGGTTCGGTGTTTTGCCAGTTTCTTCTTCAAGAAAGGCAGAGAAAGGACTGGGCATAATTGGAATCGGAAATGTTTGCGGTTCTATATTCAGAACGTCTCTGGCGAATTCCTCAAAAAGCATGTTTAGGTTTTTGGCTAATTCATTCTGCTTAATAAGCGCGTGGTTAAGAATATGCTTGCCGCTTTCAGTGATTTTGTAGACTCTTATTCTTCTATTTCTTTGAGTAGTCCAGTCGCCTTCAACGTATCCTGATTTTTCCAAGCTTCGGAGAATCGGGTACACGCCGCCTGCGGTGGGTGTATAGAAGCCTCTTGTCTTGTCTTTGATTTCTTTCATAATTTCGTAGCCATAGGACCCTTTTTTGCTCAGGAGGATGAGTACAGCGATGCGTATGTAGCCTTTCTGGGCTTCTTTCATCCAGTTTGCGGTGGTCCTCTCTTCGATGTCTGGGTACATTGTCTTTCAGAGTTGTTATTGTCGTGAGAAATACTTATATTTTGCTTCAATATATTGCACTGAATAATATCCAAAGTTGGTGCCACCATGGAAAACGTGCCGATAATTGAAGTCAAGAACCTGACCAAAAAATTCAACAAATTCACAGCCGTAGACGACATCACCTTTGACGTTAAAAAAGGCGAAATCTTCGGTCTTCTGGGTCCTAACGGCGCAGGCAAAAGCACAACTCTCCGCGTGCTCTCCACGTTAGCTAGGCCTACAAAGGGAACCGCAATCATCGGCGGCTACGACATAGTCAAAAACGACACCGAAGTACGCAAATTAATCGGCATTGTATCCGAGAAGATGATAATGTACAATCGCCTGACAGCTAAAGAAAACCTGTGGTTTTTTGGAAGTCTCTTCAACATTCCAAAAGATGTTTTGACTAAGAAAGTTGACGAATTGTTGGAACTGGTTCAGCTTACAAAGTGGAAGAATGCTCAAGTGGGCACGTTCTCAACTGGCATGCGGCAGAGGATAAACGTTATTCGCGCATTACTTAACATGCCAAAAGTGCTGTTCTTGGATGAACCCACGCTGGGTTTGGACCCTCAATCGTCCGTTGAGATTAGAGAATTCATAAAAAAGCTCAACAGAGAAAACGGCACCACCGTGGTTATCACCACGCACATGATGGTTGACGCCGACTTACTGTGTGACCGCATCGCGATTGTGGACCACGGCAAAATCGTGGCGCTTGACACGTCGACTAATTTGAAAAAGATAATTTCAGGAGTTGATACTACGATTATAAGTTTGGAAATTGCCAATCTCACGCCTGAGTTGATTATTGCGCTTCGGGAACTTGACTGCGTGGATGCCGTTACTCAAGAGAATACCCTGCATTTGAGGGTTATTGTTCACGGTTCTGAGGCGTTTGACTCCGTCATTGACAAGGTGAGGACAATGCATGGAAAAATTAATTCTATGCAAAACCTGCAACCGACACTAGAAGATGTTTTCCTGCACCTAACAGGTCATGAAGTACGAGATGCGGCGGACCAGAAGATGCCTGTGGAGATGCATCAACGGTTTGGCATGCCTCAACAAAGGCGAGGACGAGCATAGGTGAGAAATATGGGCGCAAAAACTCTACTTTCACATAGCTTAAGAATCGCTTGGAAAGACTTAACTGAACTATTTAGAAACCGGCTAGGCTTAGTCCTACTCATCGTCATGCCGCTGTTCATGATGGTTATGGTCGGCTTCATCTACCCATCCAACGGTGGAGTGGGAAGCGGCCTACCTGTAGCAATCGTGAATGAGGATTCGGGCTTTGGCAATTCAACTATTCTAAGTCAGACTTTCATCGTAGGTTTGCAGCAAATCAATAGTCAAACGAATTTTCTGGCTTTTTCTAACGTATCGAGTATGACTGAAGTTAAGGATATGGTTCAGCGAGGTGATATTCAAGGCGGCATAGTAATTCCCAGCAATTTCTCTGAAAGCATTATAACGGGTCAGCAGGGGTCAATTATCGTCATAACTGACAATTCTAACCTGCAAATATCGCAGCAAATTAACGGTTATTCGCAATTATATATGGAGCAGTTGAGCACAATATTGGCGGAACATAATGTTCAAATGCTAAATTCAACAATCAATCAAAATAATTCCTTAGCAATCGTCAGACCATACAGCGTTCAACAACAAGGCGTTGTTTCCGGAACCACCAACATCTTCGACTTTGTCGCCCCAGGAATCATGGCTATGACAGTCATGATGAGCGTCATGACGGGATTGCCAGTTGCGATTTCACAGGAGAAAGAAATCGGCACCATGGATGGCATGATGGTTGCCCCAATCAACCGCTTGTCCATCATACTGGGCAAGACTCTGGGTCAAACCGCTCGTGGCTTAATCCAGGGCGTTATCATACTCGTCTTAGCGGTAGGCTTATTCGGTGTCACTATCCATGGAAGCATTCTGCTTGTCTTCGCGCTTCTTCTGCTGGGTGTGTTTAGCTTCGTTGGATTAGGCATAGTAATTACTTCATTCACAAAAGATCAGGAGACGGCGCAGATGCTTATGATGACTTTGATGTTCCCCATGATGTTCCTTAGCGGCGTGTTCTTCCCGATACAGACCATGCCCTGGTATATGCAAGATGTTTCGAAGTTTCTGCCGTTGACGTACGCTTCGCAAGCTCTACGGAAAGTCATGGTGCTAGGCGCTGGAATCCCTGCAATATCTACAGAACTGATTGTGCTGATTGTGTTCGGAGCCGTCATGACTGCAATTGCGGTGCCAGTGTTCAGAAGAATGATGACAAGATAAACGCAGAACAGAATTGGAGGAATAAAAAAACTTGAGCTCCCTTTGCTCAAAATGCCCCTTCTTTCAGTTTGCCCCCCTAATCAAACGGAAAAACCCGCGGAAACGGTGCCGCATCGAACCCCAAAGACCACTGCATTTCTACAAGTGTCATGACTTCCCCAAAAAACGCATGTTCAAATGGAAATAGCTAGGCAGGTCTTGTGGGGCTACCTTCGAATTAAAACTTAGGCTACAAACAATCCATAAACGCGGCTCTCCAGTCAATGACACGATTATCACACAACGACGGCGGGTGTCTCTCTTGTTTTCAAACCTCTGGCTCTGCTATCTGGTAAAATCAAACCAGCATATTTGGATCCCATTAGCAATATTATGCAGAAAAGGGGGGAAGGGTAGGTCCGCAGAACAGGCAGCTCACATAACCTGCACCATTTTAAACCAAACTAAGCCAAAACCAGCCATTCCGAACCTTTCTGCGCCATTTTAAACCGCAAGAAAAACCCGAAACAAGCCCAGAAACAACAAAACAACCCAAAACAAACGCATCAATCAGATAGAGGGGGGATAGACTGAAAATCGCACAACAGAGTTCAAATGAAGCCAGTTTTAGCTAAACCTGCCTGAAAACGCTGATTTGAACACCACAAGTATTATTAAACACAGACGAATACTAACATCCTAGTCCATAGTAATAGTTAACAGTCGCATGTTGCATGCGAAGAACGCACGCCCATGCATCATAACTCAATCAAACATCATAAAACAGGAGGCTAACACTTACGGGAACATCCCAAACATTTACCATAAAGTATGTTATACACGCAAGATTCGAAATCGAAGGCGTTGTAGAAAAACCCGACGTTATCGGCGCAGTTTTCGGACAAACAGAAGGCTTATTCGGACCCGAACTTGACCTCAGAGAACTCCAGAAAACAGGTCGCATCGGCAGAATCGAAATCGACCTACATTCTAAGAATGACCGAACCACAGGCACCATAACCATACCCACAAGCCTAGACCGCGTAAGCACCGCACTCATTGCTGCATCCGTCGAAAGCATCAACCGTGTAGGACCCTGCTCCGCAAAAGTATTCCTCGACAAAATCGAAGACATCCGCGAAGCCCGCAGAAAAATCATCATCGACCGCGCCAAAGAAATCCTCCACAAATGGAACATCGAATCTATGCCCAGCGTAGACGAAGTCTACAAAGAAATCAGCGAAACCATGAAACTCGGCAAAGTCGAAAAATACGGACCCGAAGACCTCCCCGCAGGACCAGCACTCGAAGCCAGCAAAGAAATCATAGTTGTGGAAGGACGCGCAGACATCATAAACCTCATGCGCTGCGGCATCATGAACACCGTCGCATTAGAAGGCGCCAAAGTCCCAGAAACCATAAAACATCTCACTAAGGAAAAAGAAGCCACAGCACTCCTAGACGGCGACCGCGGTGGAGACTTAATCCTCAAAGAACTTCTGCAAGTTACAAGCATAAAGTACGTTGGACGCGCACCACGCGGCAAAGAAATTGAAGAATGCAACTGCAAAGAAATCGCTGAAGCCATAGAAAACCGCATAGCCATAGCAGACCTCTTCAAACCCAAAGAGCCCAAAGAACAGCCTCAGAAGAAACCTGAAAAACCAAAAATAGAGTTTCCAGAACAAATAAGCCAAACTGCCAAATCACTAGTCGGCTCACTTGAAGCAGTTCTCTTGAACGAGAAACTCGAGCAGATAGAACGGTTACCCGTCAGCCAACTCGCCGAACGCTTACAGCAAGCAACAGGCGTTGAAGCGATAATCTTCGACGGCATAATCACCCAGCGCATCGTGGACATAGCCAGCGAAAAAACCATCAAACGCATAATCGCAAGCAGAGTCTCCGAAGCAGTCAAGCCAGCATTAAACGTTGAACTCGCAACTTTCCAAGATGCAGTACGCAGCTAAGAACCCATAAACTCCATTAGGCTTTTTGATTTTTCCTCTTTCTTCCCAGCTGAAAGCAAGTCGTTTTCTGTCATGCCGAAAAACTCCAGTATTCGCGCCGCTGCAGGTACAACTTGCTTCACTACATAATAATCAGCATCAACCTCGTCATAAGAAGCATAAATGTAAGGCTTCACTCGCTCGTAAAGGCGCCCTTCACCCTTCAAAATCACGTAACCCACCTTGTCACCAACCGTCATCTTCCAGCCTTTTTCCCTCAACATCCGCGCAGCCTCCACATGCGAAGCTTTGATGGCATATTCCTCAACAGCCTTAGTTAAGGTCTTCCAGATGATAAGGTCACGGAAAGGCACTTTCCGCTCCCTAACTTCAGCGATAACGCCCCGCACAAACTCAGCTGCCTTCTCAGGAGACTGCTCCTTCAAAATTATCTCGAGCACCCGCTCCTGCACCTTCTTCGCGACTTCTGCCCAGTCTCCACGAATCACTTCCAAACCAACAATGTCCAAACTTCCGTCAGGCAAAAGCCCAGCGTATCGCTTTTTTGCTTCGGTAAAGAAAATCCGCACGTACCGCTTATCAGTTTCCACTTCCAAGCCCAATTCTTTCTCGATTTCTTTCTCCAATTGAATTATTTTCTTTTCGTCAAACGTAACGAACAGACTGTCCGTGTCCCCGTAAATCACTTTTAACCCTGCCTTCTCAGCCATCTTCACCGCAGTAAGAACCGTGTGTCTTCCCCAGGCAGTTGCGGCTTCCGCCACAGGCTTATTGTACCATCTGGCTCCTATCCAACCCGCGTAGCCATAAGCCGCGTTCGTGATAATTTTGACAGCTTTCTGTCTTGCATCCAAAACCTCGTATTCCAAACTATCGTGACTCAGCGTTTTCATTTTGGAGCGGATTTCGCTTCTTGCACCAATAAGGTAAGTCAGAACTTCCTTGTAGAAGCCAGGCGGTTCTTTGCGGAATCGATGCTTGACTTCTGGCGCTTCAAACACGCCGCCTTGTGGTGCTTTCTCGTTTGGCGGAATGTAGGTGTCTGGCGAAAGGTTGTACGTTATCATCAGGTTTGGGTACATGGATTTGAAGTCTAAGACAGCTATGTTTTCATGCAGCCCCGCATGTGGCTTAAGCACGACGCCGCCAGCGTAAGGTCTATACGGCTGCTCCACCCGTTTAGGGACGAGTTCTCCGA
>JBGOXQ010000031.1:0-11990 GCA_041479225.1 Bathyarchaeia archaeon | reverse complement strand
TTACGAGTTCGTAACCGACAAGCCAGTGGTAGAAGTGTACGTTAAGGTTCCAGAAACCTTAGACATGTACGAAACAAGACTCTACAAAATGAGCGACCCCGAATCGCTGGTCATTAACGATGCTCCGCTACCATGGGAGCCTGGACTTTACGGAAACCTTACAGGCGACGTGGGCGGCTACAGCCTAGACAGCAACAACTACCGAGGTGTAGCATACGCGAGCTGCGAGTATAAAGGTCAAAACATGGTTCTGAACTACTCGGCTGCCACAGAAGGGAAAACGCTGTATCATCTGGTGTTAATCGGAGAGGCAGGTTCAGGAAACATAGATTTCCTCGTCAAAACAAGGATTGGCGACGCATGCCTGACTCAGGCAAAAGCCATAACTAAAGTATACCCATGGAATGAAACAACAGTTGCTTACGCTTCAAATGGTACTAACTTGGAAAATTCAGTTTTAGATTACTCAACCGATAGCTGGATCACAAAGCAAACCATAAAGATGAATGTGGAAAACAAAACGTGCAACGCCACCATTCCAAAACAGAAAGCAGGAACCTTCGTGGCGTACAGGGTAACAGCAAACGACACCTTGATGAACACGCTGAAGGCAGAAGGCAACTTCACCGTTAAGCAGCCATCTATGCTGAACATCACCGCTGCCCGCGACAAAGTGCGGACAGGCGAAAACATAACAATCAACGGTTTATTGACAGGACAGAACGGAAGCGCCACAGTAACACTGCAATTCATGACTTCAAACGATACGAACACAGTTGAAACTGAAACTTTGGACGACGGCGCGTTCACAGTTGACTTTCCCGCAAACATCACGGGCACTCTGGCTGTACAAGCAGCGTACGCTGGAGGCGACGCGGTTTTCCCCACAGCGAGCACCACGTTAATAGTGAAAGTAGAGGACCAACCGTTCTACGTTAAAAACGGAATATTCATCGGCGGCGGATTCTTCGGACTCATAGCCGCATTAGGCGTTGTTGCATTCATCAAGAAACGCCGACAGTAACCCAGCTCTCTTGTCCTCAATTAGAAACAGGTTAATTTTACCAAGAAAGCCTTCAACGCCAAAACAGGCAAAACCACAACCACGCCGAACAACACAGCAGTCAACTCCATAATCCGCCAAGCCCGCGTGATGTCTTCAGGCGAAATTGCTTCCCCATCACCTAAAGCGTAGTATCCCCGTTTCTCCAACTGCGTGTTCAACGCGCCCGCCATGGCAGAGATGGTCCAGCCAGCGTTTGGGCTTGCGGTTTTACGTTTGTCTCTCTGCAGAATGCACCAAGAATTTCTCCAATTCGCCCCCAGCAGCCCCGCCGAAGCAACCATCAATACCGCCGTAAGCCTAGCTGGAATGTAGTTGGTTATTGTGTCCATTTTGGCGGAGAACCAGCCGATGTTAACGTTCTCAGCATCCTTGTAACCGACCATCGAATCCAATGTGTTGATGACTCGAAAAGCAAACGCTCCGGGAACGCCTAAAAGCGCAAAAAAGAAGAACGGGGAAGTAACGCCGTCAGTTGTGCTTTCTGCGATGGATTCCACAGCAGCAGAGATTATGTGCCGTTCATCCAGCGTGTTGGGGTCTCGCCGCACGATGTAGCGCAGCCACTGCCTCGCCGCAGCCATATCCTTGTTCTTCAGCGCTTTCTCGATGGGGTAAGTGTAGTTTCTCATGCATTTCAAGGCGAAAGTGGTTTTCAGCAGAACCGCCGAAACCGCTATATACGCTAGCCAGCCTGCCCAGCCAGGAACGTAAGTTCGGATGCCCCAGAGCAAGAAGAACACGGGCACGGCAAAAAGCACCATAATGCCGATGCATAGCAAAACGCCGTTTGCCTTCTCAAATCTCGGATTCGCATTCTTAGTCTTTGGCTTTAGCCATAATATCACTTGCCCCATCCACACCGTTGGATGTGCGCGGTCGGGAATCTCGCCGAAAATTATGTCAACTACGAATGCCAAAGCAAAAATCAGCGCCGAATCCAGCAGAAAAGAAACATCAAAGAAGAACATGGCTAGAGCTCAAACCTGACTTTTTCACCAGAAAGAAAAACAAGGCATATCTGAGGAGGCGTCATTTTCTCACAATCTTTTCGAACCCTTCCAGCAGCCTCTCGTTTTCTCGCCTAATTTTCACCGCAACACGAATGAAATATTCATCGAGCCCAGCGAAAGAACTGCAGTCCCGAATCAACACGCCATAACCCAACATTTTCTCCTTAAGCTGAGCCGCCGTGTACCCTGAATTCCTGATGTCTATAAAGAAAAAGTTTGCGTCTGGCGGATAGACTTTGAAAGCCTCAAACTGGGCTAACTCGCGCAGCAAAAACGCCTTCTCCTCCTTGACCAGCGCAAGAGTCTTCTTCAGATGTTCTTCGTCGCTTAGTGCTGCAACTGCGGCAGCTTGTGCTAGGCAGTTTACGTTCCAAGGAATCTTGGCGTTTAGCAATATGCTTGTGATTTCTTCTGAGACAATTCCGTAGCCAATTCTGAGCCCTGTTAAACCGTAAATCTTGGTGAATGATCGCAGAATGAAAAGGTTCGGAAACTCCTTAATTCGGCTTATCAGTGAGTAGTTTTCGCCTTTTTCCACGAATTCAAGGAAATCCTCGTCCAGAAAAACCAAAATATCCTTTTCAAGAGCCGTCTCCACAACCTGAGTAAGATTCTCAGCTGATGTAAGGATGCTTGTTGGATTGTTGGGATTGCAGAAGTAAACCATCTTTACCTTGCTTGTCAGGGCGCGCACGAAGCTTTTGGGTTCAACTTGAAAATCCTTGTTGAGCTTGATGTGCTTGATTTTTGCTCCTGCTCGTTTTGCGGCGCTTTCGTATTCTCCAAATGACGGTGCTGGAACCAGCGCTAAGTCGCCTTGCTGCAGAAATGCTTCCGCAAACAGGTAAATGAGTTCAGTAGAACCATTGCCCACTACCACGTTTTCCTTGCTTATGCCTCCGTAATGTTTTGCTATGGCGTTCCGCAACGCTGTGGAGCTTGAATCGGGGTAGCTTGGAATCTGCCACAGATTGCTTCTCACTGCTTCGAGAGCTTTTTCGGAAGGACCAAGAGGGTTAACGCTTGAACTAAAATCTAAAAGCTCAGCGCTTTTTAAGCCAGTTTTATCTGCAGCCTCAAAGACGTCAGCGCCGTGAGCGCAGGGCTTAAGATTGCGGAAGTTTTCCCGCGCCAACTTTATGGCAGGTTTCACTGGGAAATCATCCTCCAACCCGCAGGCGGCATAAAGTTTCCATTGCAATTCACAGCGTTTGCCTCAACTCGATGAACAAGCAACTTCTATGTGACTTTCTTTCGAAAGCTGATTGTTTCTTAGATAAAAGGCGATATAAATGTTGGGTGGGATTGTCCAGCCAAAGTGTCGTTCAAAAACGAAGAAAAAACACAAAGAAAGAAAGAGATTTCCCCTGCGAAGGGAATGCTTGAAGATTTTAGTGTTCTATGCTTGCTTTGGCTGTTTGAGTTCGCCGTTCCCAGAATGTGCCAGAATATATTCCCCAATTTCTCATTTTAGGAGATATCGTTCTGACGAGTGCGGGGCAAATGAGTACCGCGATTACGAAGTTGAGAGTGAACGTTGGCACCAGAACTGGTATGACATCTTCAGGAAGCCATAACTGCGGAAAGAACGTTTCTTGCCACAGGATGTAGCCTAAACCCACAAAAAGGGTAAAAGCATACACGCCTAGGAGTGAAAGCAGACCCACCTTTGTTTTTGCCTCTACTGCTTTTCGGTTGAGCAGCAACCAGTTTAAGCCGTAGATAATCAAAGTTGTAATCATCTCCACCCAAGCAAACCACGCCAAGTTCTCAACGAAGACGCCTCCGATTAAAGCGCCAATCATGCTTCCCACTAACCCACTCCACCCAAACCAGATGGGGAAAACGCCGAGCAGGATTATGGGCAAGTAGAGAAGGGTAAAGCCTGGCAACGTCACAACAAAAGACAAACCAAAAAGAGAAGCATAGAGAGCTGCTGATATTGCCATGATGGAAACTTTTTTGGCATTGCTTGATCTCATTAGGGACAACCTGAATTCTCTTTTTGGCATTATTTTATTTTGAGTTAACTAATCTCTCGTAGTTGACTTCAACTTCGGCAAGCATCGTTTCCTTCGTAATTGCTCCACCTGATTTTGCCATTGCAGCTATGGTTGCGCCTCCGACGCCGACGCCTTCTTTCACGACGCCTGCTTCGTAAGCCTTCAAACCATCATACTTTGATTTGCTGAAGTCCAGGTTAGCCGCAAGAATTGGAATATCTGCGATTTGGGAAACTATGCCTCTTAGGTCAGCGGTTTTATCTGCAATTATCCATCTTGTTGTTCCGATAGCCACGTTACCCAGTACACTGGGATTTAGTGCGTTGACAACTGCCAGTATGGCGCTCATCTGGGTACCGCCAGCCATCAAAACGGGCACCTTTTCCGCTGCACCTAAAACTAATCCTGCGAAAGCAGGCATTACAGGGTCACCTACGCACGCGATGGCTTTTAGAGGGTCTTTTGCTAACGCGCCGAACGCCATTTTCGCTGCTTTCAAGCCTTCCTCCACGGCTTTAGTCTTGAGGTCATGAGGGTTTGCGGGCATGCTGCTGCTGACTTTTCCTTTCGCGTTTATGCCCATGGCTGACAGCACGCCCAGCGTTGTTGTGGTTCCTCCTGGAATGCTTTCGCCAATTACGAGGTAGTCTGCGGTTTTAGACAGGATTTCTCCCGCGAGCTTGGCTCTTTGCAGGACTTCTTCGACGTTGTCTACGGCTTTGCCTGTTCGTATGTCTTTGCCAGGGGTTGCGCCTAACTCTATAAAGGGAACGTGTGGTTTTATGCGTAGTCCAGCGTTAACTGGAAGAGCTGGAATGTCGGCGAGTTTTAATGCTGACATAGTAACTAAGGCTGGAGTTGGGATTCCGTCAGGAGTAATGGGCACGCCGTTGATGCATTTGCATTTGCCCAGAAGAAGCAGTTCAATGTCCGCGGGTGGCGTGTAATCGGTTATTTCTGGGTTCTGTCCCGCTGCGGAAATACCTGGAATTTTTCCGGTTTCTGTCGTGCCTAAAGTGCAGACGAAAAGCGGTTTTTTCTTGGAGATGTTTTCCAGAAATTTCTTGCCTTTGCGTTCATTGTGTGCGAGTATTATGTCCTGCATTTTCCTTCAGTTCCCAGTTAGGTTTGGTTCAAGGAAGAAACGGTAATGCATAAAAGCATTTTTGCCTGTATTACAATTGTAGTGTGGTGGAAAAAGTATGAAAGTGGTAAATGTGCGTTTATCAAGCAAAATCACATCGGACATCGATAAACTGGCAAAACGCCATGAGCTTAACCGTTCAGAAGTAATTCGCCAAGCCTTAACGGTGTATGTGCACCTTGTCGAAAACGTCGGCACCATGCTCCGACCCATCGCGTTCCAAGTGAAACCAGCGCAGATTATGTATACGCGCAGAGGCGACGTAACAATTTTGAAAATTCCTACAGGCCACTCCATCGTTGTCGGTTCCACATCCTCAGGTGGAATTGGACCAAAATCCCAAGACAAAGTCAAAGTTGAAGGGCGCTTTCTAGGCAAGTTTCTCGCCAGAGTCGCCTTGATGGATGTCGCCGCCACAGGCGCCTTCCCCTTGTTGCTGTCCGTAACGCTGGGGGTGGAAAAGGAGCCCACTGGACGCGAAATCGTCGAAGGCATAAAACGTGAAGCTTCCGTTCTCGGGCTTGAGCCTAATCAGGTGGTTATGGAGAACACCGAAGAAAATATTGAAACCGTACAGACAGGCACAGGCTTAACCGTAGTGGGCTTTGCAAACGAAGAAGAATTGCGGCTGGGAAAAACCATGCCAGGTGACCTGCTGGTAGCCATCGGAAAACCCAAAGTGGGCAACGAAGTGATTGCCGCTGAAGCCAAAGGCGAAATTGCCGACCTAAAGAATGTGGTTTGGCTGAGTCAGAAGAAGTTTATCCACGATATCGTGCCCGTGGGAACCTTCGGAATCGCCTACGAAGCGAGGATGATGGCGCATGCCGTTGGGCGGCAACTCAAGCTCGCGGAGGAAAGCGGGATAGAATTGGAGAAGTCTGCTGGTCCAGCTACGGTGGTGCTTGTCACGTTGGATTCTAAGAAGCTGGAAGAATTGAGTTTGCTGAGAAAGCCCGTTACGGTTGTAGGAGAAATACTCTAAGCCACATGCTAAACCCACTGCGAAGCTTAACGAACAAAGTATTACTTTCTGAGAGAAAAGTATTACTAAGCGCGTTCTGTCTGCTAATTTATGGTAGACGCCGCTTCAATCATAATAGTTGCCACAGGGTTTTTGCTGGGGTTAGCTCATGCACTTGACCCTGACCACATCGTCGCGGTGTCTACTCTCCTCTGCAACAGCCCCAGCCTACGCAAATCAATCGTCTCAGCAACGGCTTGGGGAGCAGGACATTCAGTGACACTGATTTTGGTAGGATTACTTGTGCTTGCACTCAGGATAGCCATTCCCGAAAGCGTCGTGAACCTGTTTGAATTCGCCGCTGGAACCATGCTAATAGTATTAGGCATATTTGTGCTCAAACCTTTCATAGCAGACCAAATCCACATGCACCAACATGGAAACATCACACTGCCCCATTCTCATACACATTCCCATGTACACAGCCCCAACAAAAACCACGACCACACTCACGTGCACAAATCAGTCTTAACGGGTGTTCTGCAGGGAATGGCGGGCAGCGCAGCAATCATGCTGGTAACGTTGACAACCGTGAACTCAGCGGCCTTAGGCCTGATTTTCATTTTGGTGTTCGGCGGCGGAGTAATTCTAGGAATGATTTGTATCTCTTGCCTAATCAGTTCAATTTTGACTTACACAGCATCGCATCTTGAAAAAGTGCATGAAAAAATAAAGGCCATCACGGGGTTTGTGAGCATCTGCTTCGGAGTTTTCATAATAGTTGAAGTGGCGCCTCAACTGTTACAGAGACTTCTTTAACTTGGACAAGTAAGCCATGACCTCGGCAACTTTCGGTTCAGACATGGTCAACGCAAGAGGAATGGCCGTGCGCGGCTTGGGATTTCTGGAACCCTGCATATTCAACAAGGCAGAGTTTATGTTTTCAAGGAGTGGGTCCCAGGTTATTTTGGTTTTTTGCCCTTTCAACTGGTATAACGCCAAGATATGTGCGCTGATACGGTTTAGGCTTTCTTTGAAGGCTTGCAGGGTTCCTATGATTTCGTAGTTTTCGAGTTCAGTTCCTGAGAGGTAACTGTTTATTTTTTGATAGTTTCTTTCAAGAGCTTCAATCTCGCCTTTTAGTGCGATCCCTATTTGCGCGATTTTTTCATCCGCCATATGCACACGGTCCAATGCCTGTATGTTCAGCTACAGGTACATAAATTTTTTTTCCTTTATCATAGCTTTTGCGCTCGTGCGAAAAACAAGATACATAATCAGCAACGACGAAGACTTTGAAAGAATCAAAGAAATAAATAGGGGCCGTTACTGTGGCAGTTAGAAAAAACAGATTGCCAAACTTCAAATAAATTGCACGTTAGTCTCCAGCCCATTGAAAAGGAGGATGCTGCGCGTTCATTTTTCAGTTCGAGAAGAGTTTATTGTTGCATTATCGGAATCTAACTACAACTATGCCGATTTAGTTCATTGAATCCAGCAAAAAGCTTAAATTCCCAAATTATATTAATAGTTATATTGTCATTAGTATAGGAGTTTTTCGAGGCAATAAAGTAAATTGTCTGAAAAAGACAAAACAGAATTGCTAATTGGTCTGGGTTTAAGTCCTAATAAAGCAAAAGTATACCAAACCATTCTGAAATTGGGCAACGTCACAGTTGGTCTGATAGCTAAGTCTTCTTTAGTTAGGCGAGAAGATGTGTACAAAGTTTTGCCAACACTTGAAAAAATTGGTCTAGTTGAAAAGCTGCTAGGCAAACCAGCGACGATTCGGGCTACTCCTATTACCGGTGCTTTGACTTCCTTAATACTTGATGAAAAAGCCAAATCTGATGAAAGAATAGCTTCGATGAAAGCGAAATTTCAGACATTAGCCAAAGTGCAATGGGCAAAACCCACTAGCCTGGGCGAAGAAGAAAGTCTCTATGCTTTAATACCAGAAGGCAAAGCAGTCATCGCCAAATTAACCAGTTTAATCGCCACCTCTAAAACTAATGTTTTCTGGATTGACAGCCTTAAGGAAATCTTGCATGTCATTTCTCTTTCCTACGGCGAAATCAAAAAAGCAGTTCACAACGGAGTACAAGTTAAAATGATTATTGAAGATTTCACACCCGACGAAGCCCAGAGGAAACAAGTGCTGCACACTATAGAAATCGAGTCAGCGAGCATCAGATATAATCATCAACCCCTCAACCGGTTCAGAGTCTTTGATGGCAAAGCAGCTATGATTTCAACCCATAGAAAAAACGAGTATGTAGACACTTCAGCATTGTGGACAACCGACAGCAACCTAACCGGCGTGCTGAGCGCATACTTCGAGAATGCCTGGATTGAATCCAAAGAATTAGAATAATTCAGTGACAAAACGCAGCACACATGTATGACGTAATTGCGTGCATCGATAGGTTACCCTTTACACTGTTCATACGTCAAACAACAGATATATTGTCAACATTACGCTTTCCGCGTATTAGTTCGGCCTTCGGCGAAAGATGTGACGGGGTAGGTTAACCTACAATTCGGCAACCTTTATTTGATAGAACAGCATGTGCGCTGCAGAAATAACTGTATTATTGGTTGCTTTCATCGCAGAGATGTGGAGAATTAACAGTTTAGCGAGTTCTGGTTGTGGAAAGTACCCTTCTTGTCTTTGATTGCAGGGTTTCTAATGTTCGCTTCCAGCTTAGGAACCGTCGGGTGAAGATTTACGAAGAATCTAAGTAATTTTACGCCGCGCGGTGCGATTGCATAGACAATTTTCCCCTTGTCAACAACCCTCTCTTCGATCATACTTTGTCTGATTAGAAAATCTAGTTGCTCCTCTAGCGCATTATAATTCAAATCAGCTTTTTGCATTAGGTGTGTTATCTTCAGCGGACCTCTGTTATTCAGGACTTCAAGAATACATAAACTCGTTTCTAATTTGGACCGTCTCACATTTATTTCTCCTTTTTTATATTTTGAGTTACGGCTTTTGTGCTCGTCAGTAGGTACGCTATTATTTGACCACGATAAAGGCGCCGAATCGACCATTTAATATAGGCTTCAAGAGCAGGTCGCATGAATGCTCATCGTTCCTCTATCATTATCGTAGTACTATGGTTCGTTTTGTTCATTGATTTTTCTTAGTGAAAGTTGAGTTAGCAGTTCGCTGATGTTGCTAGAAGTATTAGCGTTCTTCTTAGCATTTCTTCCGTTCTTTCCGTGTTTGGTAACATGATTTTTGATGGCGCGATTCATAGCCTGCACATCAGGCAACAGTAGTATTTCGGCTCCGCATTAGCAATGAATAACTGGCAAACGCTCCTTCAAATGCTCATCTGCAAAGTTTTTGCCTTCTAATACGTCTGCAATTCCTGCTGCCTCAGTTGGCAACAGTTTCTGAAAGTTATCAACTCTAGTTCTACTCATTGAACTCGAAAATCTCCATTCACTTTCTTAATGGACAATTATATACAGATAATTCCTTTTATGTTCATGTCTATGTGACGCTCCATCTACACTCTTAAGATTCCTTAGCAGGCACTTGAAGCGAAAAAAACTGCATTGGATTTGCACTTAAAGGTGCCCAGCAAAGAGAATGAAGTTTAGAAGAATCACATACAAACGCCTAATGGTTTTCTCTTATGTTTTTCGCTACAGTTCCTAATCCATTTGGTTGCAATGTGCGCGCAATCAAAGAATTGGTACTTGAAAATGCATAGGCATTTGGTTCTCGTTTTCACTTGTTGGAAGCAACTGGTATATTTCTCTGAAGCTTTTAAGCAGAATTATACCTTTTTGCGTAATTTTGTAGACTATGCCTCCTTTAGCAGCTATTTGTTCTCCAAGCAGACCTTGGTTTAATAAGAACTCTAAGTATTTTTTCAGTACGTTGCAGTTTAGATTGGCTTTGTACATGATATGAGTGAACTTCAAGGGTCCTTTCTGAGCAACCACTTTCAGGATGTCTACATTAACTTCCAATTTCGATCTTCTCATACATGTCTTTTTTTTGGCACACGTTTTTATCAGAAACTTGACGCTTGTCCTGCGTTAAACGCGTGCTTCTCCATGCGTAGTATATGATTTGGGAGCTTATAAGAATTATGAATTAACTAATTAAATCCTGAAAAAAAAATTTACGTATAATAAATCTGCAAAATCCAAATGTATATAATGCTAAACAACGCGTTTTGCAAAAATAAAATGCTAAAAATTAAGTCACCCTAGCCAAATAGCATGAAAAGCACACCTATTCGCACTCAGGAGCGCTTCGTTTTTCCCCAAAAACGATGTAGCCAATTTAAACTTAAAAAACATCGATTGTTCCGACAAATTGCAGTTTAATTGGACCCGACGGGAATTGAACCCACGACCCCCAGACTAAAAGGCGGGTGCTCTAGCCTGACTGAGCGATAAGCTGCAGATAGTGCGACGTAAAGAGTTTTTTGTTGTTCTTTCAGAAGAACAAACTGTTCTTCAGGGAGAGCTAATAAGGACATGTCAATAATCACTATTTGATGAGATATGGGCAAGTCAGTTTGCTTCGCTTTCATTCTTGTCAGTTTATCATTTTCAACAGTTCTTGCTATCCAGCCGGGACAGGCACAGACTCCAGATTCTTGGACAAAAATGGGTCCTTTGCCCGAGAACTTCTATGATGTGAGCGGTGCCACGGTATTAAATGGAAAAATTTACGTTGTCACCTTATCAGAATCAGCAAACGTCACGGTTTGGGAATATAGCCCAAGCGCAGATACTTGGAAAGCAAAAAGCCTAATGCCCAATCCAGTTGCCCGCACTGCCGTAGTTGCATATAAAAACAAAATCTACATGATAGGCGGATTTGCCGAAGACGGATCTAGACATGGAACCAACCAGGTTTACGATCCCACAACAGACACCTGGGAAACAAAAGCCCCTATGGCGACAGGCAGAACTGGCTTACAAGCTAACTTGGTCAACGGGAAAATCTATTTGATAGGCGGTCAACTGCCATCAAGTACCGTTAGTCCTTCGAGCGAGAATGATGTCTACGATCCAGATACTGATTCATGGAGTGAAATGGCGCCCCTTCCGAATCCTGTTATATCAGTCGCTTCAGCAGTTTTAGATAACAAAATATACCTAATTGGAGGATCAAATGGTCCACTGCCCCAAAACAAAGGTGTTAAACTAGTCCAAATATTTGATCCAGCAACGAACAACTGGACAATGGGCACGCCAATCCCTATAGGAGTAAGCGCTGCGAAAGCATGTGCAACTACAGGTTTGATGGCGCCAAAGCGAATATACGTTATAGGTGGGGCCAATTACAATGAGTATGTACAGTTATCTGTGGTTAATTTAAATCAAGTTTATGATCCAAAAACAGACAACTGAACTACAGGTGACACCATGCCTACGGCACGCAGCGGGTTCGCTTTAGTAAATGTAAACGATACCCTATTTGCTATAGGAGGGTTAGAGCTTTATGGTTATGTATTTGCAAATGAAAAATATGTTCCAACAGGATACGGGACTACACCCTCGCCAACTTTAAGCGCAACTCCATCGCCAAGCTTACTTCCATCTCCAACGGTACCAGAGCTCGGAAATGCAATATTTATAATTTCTATTATGGTAATGGGTACCGTTGGAGCTTTAATTGCTTCTTTGGCTCCGAAAAAAAGAAACAGGAAATAACCCAGATAACTAAAAGTTATCAATTTGTTTTTGAGCGGGCCCGACGGGAATTGAACCCGCGACCCCCGGATTAAAAGTCCGGTGCTCTAGCCTGACTGAGCTACGGGCCCCAAGC
>JBGOXQ010000030.1:0-12044 GCA_041479225.1 Bathyarchaeia archaeon | reverse complement strand
GGTCTCGGTAGTCGCAGGGGCAGATTATGTCCCTGTCATACTCCAGTTTGCCTGCTGCTAGTCTGCATGGGCATGTGGGGTAACCGTACCGGTCCTCGTTTACTTTCAACCCTTCTAAGAAGCCCTGCAGAAGGTCTGGGTCTGGAACTAGGAAGTAGCCGTAGGTTCTTGCGTCGGCTTCTGCTCTTTTCCGCACTTGCTCTATGGTTATCAAAGGTTCAGTCCCTCTTTCAAAAGGTCTTTGCGGAAGCCTGTGACGACTTTTTTGTCGTCTATGATGGTGGTTGGGTAGCTGAGGCTTGCGCCTTTGGCTTGGATTTCGCGGCGGATTTTATCTTTTTCCTGTTCTGTGATTAGGTCAACATCCACGTATTCGTATTCGATGCTGTTGTTTTTTAGGAATTGTTTGGTCATTTTGCACCATACGCATGTGCTGAGTGCGTATACGAAAACCTTGTGCTTGTTGTTTTTGCCGGGGACTTTAGAAATGTTCATAATATGTCACGCTACTAGACTTTGCGTTTGCGGGGATATAACTTTTTAGCTTGGGTTGCTGGTCTATTGGAAACACAAATTGATGATTTTTAGTTACTTTTGGTTTGCTATGCACAACTTCTTCTTGGGTTTTGTTTTTTGGTTGGCTGTTGTCTGGGTTGTTTTTAGGGGCTTTGCTGTTTGTTGGCAATTGTCACAAGCTCTCAAAACATACCTCACAACAGCGGCAAACGCTATTAGTCAACCAAAACAAATACCGATGTCACTGGTGGTTTGATGGCAAGAAAAAGGTCCTCAAAAGCAAAAAATCAAGCTGCAAATGCTGATGATGCGGCGCTGCAAAGCAAAAACGTTCGCGGAAACGAAATCATGAACGCTATGGTTAACACAAGCGTAATTCTGATGAGCACAATGATGGGTGCATTTACGCAAGTAGTGGCAAACGCGACAGGCGCATTGGTTTCAGGAATGGCGGAGGCGATAGGCGGAAAAGAAGCTGGAGACAAAGTCGGCGAAGAATTCCGGCAAGAACTGCCTGAGGTTGACGCGAAAATGAAGGCAATGATTTCGGACATAAGAAAAGACATTTACGCCCAAATGGTACAAAAACGCAAAGAGATTGAGCCCCTGCTTTCTGATCCAGTATTTGAAGTTGGACCAAAAATAATTGACAAATATGACTTTAAATTGCCAAAACTAACCCAAGAACTCGACGACACTGCGCTCACACAGTATTCGCATTTGCTTGTGAGTGAAGATCCACGTTTCGCCAAAATGTTCAAGGAGCTAACCAAATGGATTGGTTCACTGCCTAAACCTCCAGAAAAAACCAGCAGAAAACCCGCTTTAGGCACCAAGAAAAAATAAAATAACACAAAAATAGAAAATGGAATACAAGAGAGGGTGTCTTACGGTTTTTCCTTTTCTTTTAGCAAAACTTATATCAATGTTACATTCAACTTGGAAAGCGACGTGGAAATGCAGAAAGAGAACGTTCAGTGGGATTACGAATTGCTCGCTGTCTTATCGATGTATGCAGAGACTCCTATGAAGAAACTGAAGAAAACCATAGTTAAACTTTCCCAAGACCTACACATTGACCTATCAGCTAGACCTTGAACTCAGGTGGGTCTCAGGTTTCCGAATGCCTGCTGTACGACTTCGGGCATGGCGGGGTGGATGTGCATGGCTCTGACAATGGGTTCGTAGGCTCTGTTCTCCGTGTTCATGGCGTTTACGATTTCCTGTATGAGTATGCTGGCTTCGGGTCCGATTATGTGTCCGCCCAAAATTTTCCCCGAATCCTTTTCCACAATGACTTTGACGAAACCGTCTGGCATGCCCATCGCTGCACCCATAGCCGTATCCCTGAAAAGAGCCGCCCCCACCAGAATCTTGTATCCCTGCTGCTTTGCCTCAGCTTCTTTCAAGCCTACCGAAGCTACTTGGGGATGACTGAAAACGGCGTGCGGCACAGCTGAATAATCCACCTTTGCCTTGTGGTCATGAATGGCGTTGTGCCAAGCGACGCCTGCTTCGTAGTTGGCGACGTGTTTGAACATGTATTTGCCGATGGCATCGCCGAAAGCCCAGATGTTCTTTTTGCTGGTTTCCATGTACTCGTTGACTTTCACATAGCCGCGTTCATCCAGCTTCACGCCTGTCCGCTCAGGCTTCAGCAAATCGGAGTTTGGGACTCTGCCCGCAGCAACCAATAACGCATCTGCGGTGAATTCTTTTAGGCTGTTGTCCAAGCGGTTTCGAGCAACCACAGTTTTCGCAGTGCCTTCCTGCTTCACTTCGACGGCTTCATAACCGGTGAAAATGTCCATCCTCTTCTGCAGCTCCAACTTCAGCAAGTCGCTGACTTCAGGTTCCTCTTCAGGCAGGATTCTGAGGGGGCGCTGGATTATTGTGGTTTTAACGCCCATGCTTGAGAAGAAGTGTCCGTACTCGACGCCTATGTAGCCTCCGCCCATGATTAAGAGGCTCTTAGGCGGCGCCTCCAAATCCAACACTGTATCACTTGTCAGAAAATCCACAGTTTCAATGCCTTTAACCTTGGGTAAGGCAACTCGGGCGCCTGAAACTATGAAAATCATCTCCGCCGTTATCTCATGCTCACCCACCTGCATTTTGTAATCATCCGTGAATTCGCCACGTTCCTTAAACCACGTCATTTGAGGCGTGGCTTCTACAGCCGAGGCTTGATGCCAAGTATCATCAGCCACGAGAGCATGCATGCGAGTCATGATGTTCTTGAAGTCAATCGAGTCTATGGTGGCGTTTACGCCCAATTTTCCTGCTTCCCGAATCTGAGTTGCAACATCAGCTGGATAAATCAGCATCTTCGACGGAACACAGCCGCGGTTTATGCATGTTCCGCCCATGGGTCCATTGTCTATGATGGCTGTTTTGAAGCCGCTGTCAACAGCGGTGGACGCCACAAGCATGCCGCTGCCTGTGCCTATTACAAGTACATCAAAACGTTCCATAAGTAAACCTCAACTGTTGAGTAGAAATGCCGCTGCGGAGTCAAATAAACCTTTCAATATTTCTGATAGTCGGAAATCTTTTATTTTCCCCTAATCATAATGCTAGTTGGTAATTGTTATGGCTGCAGCGAAGAAGAAAGCAGAAGAAGAGAAGAAGAAAAAAGAGTACTACGCGAAGAAAGAGAAGAAAGCCGCCGAAGTCAAGAAGAAATAGTTTTCTCACGCAGGAACGCGGGAATACACCGCGCGTCGCTGACGGGGCTGAACTTCTCCACTTCATTTTTCTCCAACGGCAAAGCAATACGTGACACCATGCCGTGGAGGCTGTAGGGCAAGCGGATGAGGCGCATTTCTCCCGCGGTGACCCACTCGTCAATCTCGAAGCCTTTCGCCTTCACCGCCGCCGCCAACGTAACCCTTTTTTTGGGGCTTAATGTGTAGGCTTCTTGGTCGAACACATGGATATGGAAGCCTCTGCCTGAGTAGACTATCTGCAACTGTGAAAACTGCTTCTCAAGGTGCTCATGCAGGCATAGGGTTTGGCCTTTCGCCATTTCGAACTCTAAGTTGCAGAAGCTTAAGCCTTGGCGTCGCTTCATCTTGTCCGCCAGCGTGCCGTGGATGGGGCAAGTTATGTTTTCAGGATCCACATCAAAAGCCAACTCCTGCCCATGTTTGTGGTCGCTTGCATCGTAGATATTTCGGTCATAGTAAACTGCTTCAGGCAGGAAATCAAGTATCTGTCGGCGCACGTCTGCGAGGTCTTTGTATTCGTCTATGATTATGGTGGTTTCTGCGTCTTCTTTGTACTCTTCGGGGTAGATTTTGGTGTGTCTGCCGATGATAACGGCATACTTTGTTTTGCCTGCTCTTCCTTTAAACCATGCGGCGACTTTTTTGAGATTAAACTCTGCTGTGTAGAATTGTTTGCGCTCTTCCAAGGTTGCGGGTCGCATTCCTTTAGGCATGCTGTAGTTCGACATGCTAATCACTGATTATTTGTCGTCGGTTCCCCAAAACACTTGTGGCTTCAGCATGTACTCAGAAAGCCTAATATTTCTCTGCGGGTGAACTATGGTGGTGAATTTTTTGCCGATAGACCCTGATTTTCAAACCAAGCGACAGATTGCTGGAGAACACAATGGCCATAAAGTCTGGGGGCCTGTGGAACCACCCAACAAGCTAGGCATCCATGGAACCAATGTTGCCGTAGACTGGGATGTCTGCGTCGGCGACGGTGTATGCATCGACGTCTGCCCCGTGTCACTGTATGACTGGGGTGAAACGGCTGATGGAAAAAAGAAATCTGACCCTGTTCGGCAAGCGGACTGCATCCAATGTCTCGCATGTGAGACGCAGTGCCCCACCCAAGCCATAAAAATCACTCCCCCACCATAAACCAAAAGCGCCCTACATCGGCGCCACAATTTTTTCTCCACTTTTCGTTTAATACAAAATCTGTTTTTAGGCTATGAAAAAGAAAAAAGGATGAAGAGGCTAAAAACCTACTTCGCAAGCTTCAGAATTTTATTCGCGTAATCCCAGTTGACCACGTTCCAGAAGCCTTCAACGAATTTGGCGCGGTCATTCTTGTAGTCTACGTAGTAGGCGTGTTCCCAAACGTCCAAGACCAAGAGGAAGCGGAACGATGGGTAAACGTTGACGTTGTGCTTCTCAATCTGCATAATCAACGGCCTATCAACGCACTGCTGCATGGCTAATGCTGCCCAGCCTGAGCCTTCGACGCTTGTGGCTGCCTTCGTAAACTCCATCTTGAAGCGATCAAAGCTTCCGAACTCCTTGTCTATGACGCCAGCTATGGCTCCTGTTGGTTTTCCGCCGCCTTTGCCTGCGGGCGCCATGTTTTCCCAGAATGTGCTGTGCAGGAGGTGCCCGCCGATGTGGAAGGACAGCTCTTTAAGTGTGGCTTTCATGTCCAGGTCAGTGTTTTCTTTTCGGGCTTTATCCAGTTTCTCAAAAATCGCGTTTGCTCCGTTCACATAAGCCAGATGGTGCTTGTCATGATGCAGCTTCAACTGCTCCTCAGACATGTACGGCATCAAAGCTTTGTAGTCGTATGGTAGTTTCGGTAAACTAAAAGATTTTACAGCTTCCATATATTTCACCAAAAAATCTGTAATTGTCAAAAAGGATTTCAGGACTAATATACTTTGCTTTAATTGAGCATTTTGCGTTTGCCCAAAAAGTGTCAGTGAGTTTTATAACTCAGATATTATAAAAAATGGCGGAGGCAATAGCAAATCTAACGTCCGCAGAGAGCCAGAATTTCCATGGTTTTTTTGATCTTTGCGCCTTCTTCTTTGGCTATAGCCTGATAGACGTTACATTGCACGCAATTTGACACTTTTGAAACAAATGATCCTTGTACCTTTCCGCCGCAGAGTGTTCCCGCAAGCGCGTAGCAACATCTTCCACCGTTTTTTCCGCTGTTAACTCCGTTAACGCGCGTTTCTTGAGCCGCTATGCAAACGCATAGCTCTTTGACTTTTTCTCCGCCAACTTGTCTTCCGCATTTTTTGAATTCCCAACAATTCATTTTCATCATGGTTAAACCTCTTCTGATTATGTTTCTTAAGCGATATTTTAGCAAGTGTGCGTAATTCTGATTACGCTAAATCTTAGGCTAAGTCTTCCAGCATTCTTCTTATCGCGTAGTCAGTATGCCTTATAACTTACGTTCGCGATTAGTTGTTCAGGGAGTATTTGTTATGAACAAAACTGATGGAAACCTGAAAGCTGCCTTTGCAGGCGAATCCCAAGCCAACAGGCGCTATCTTGCTTTTGCGCAGAAAGCTGAAGAAGAAGGCTTTACGCAGGCTGCCAAGCTTTTCCGAGCAGCGGCTGAAGCCGAAACTGTGCACGCGCTGAATCACTTGAGAACCACGGGCGAAATCAAGTCAACCTTTGACAACTTGAACACGGCTCTTGGCGGCGAAACGTTCGAGTTCACCAAAATGTACCCTGAATACTTAGGCATCGCAAAAGAAGAGAAGAGCAAGCAAGCAACTTGGAGTTTCGATGTAGCAAACAAAGTGGAGCAGGTACATGCCAAGCTTTACCAAAAAGCCATAGACGCCCTGAAGAATAAGAAGGAAATGCCCAAAGTAGACTACTACGTATGCAGCGTATGCGGAAACACCGTGGAAGGCGAAGCCCCCGAGATATGCCCCGTCTGCGGAAACCCAAGGTCAAAATACTTCAAAACCGCGTAAAGCTCCTTTTTCTTTTTTCCGTCTCCTTTCCGTTTTTTGCTAAAAAGAGTTTAGCCCGCCTTGTTCTGGAGGAAGAACCATGCTGTTCTTCAGGGAGAGTTAATAGCCAGTTCCACAGTACATATAAGTTGTTCAGGCAAGGCGTGAAGATGTCGAAGACAGGTGACGTATGTTGAAGACGGCACTTACAATCACCTTAATCGTCGTTCTTACTTTAACGATTTTGTATCAATCACAGCGTTTTCAATCTGCAGAAGCCACCACTCCAAGCGCCCTTTTCATTGACAACTTCGACGGAGCCGCGGTTGACACAAGCAAATGGAGTGTGATGGAGAACCTGAACACTTCAGACTATAGTGGTTACGGCGGCTCGATATCCGTCGAAAACGGAACTGCCACAATCTCAAGCGACGGCTCAAGCGCTCCATACATAACAAGCAAAACTAATCCTTTTCCTTCAACGGGTGAATTTGCAGTAGAGTTCGACTTAACTTATACGCGGATAACTCATGCTGGAATCGGGATGTGGGTCAGTCATGGTCCTTTCGTAGTTTCAGAAAATCACTTAGGGGCAAATATTCTTCAAGTGTGGGCAGACACTAACGATGGATTAAACATAGGTTTTCCAGACAAAGACAGTTTTTATCACCAAGATGTTCACTGGAACCCCTATGGATACTGGAACAGTAGCCAATTAATCGTTAGGCTGCAGTACAGTCAGGAAACCTATCTGTTATATGTCAACGGCAAATTCATAGCCTCAATGCATTCCACACTTCGTGCAGATACCATAGGATTCGGACACCCGTTGAGCCCACTAGTTCCGCTATCGTACCCGACCATCTGGAGTGCGATTAAAATTGAATCTATCAAGGTTTTGCCAGCTAGTAGTCTCACTTTATCTACGGCACCCACAGCTTTGGAAGTCGGTTTCAAAGTTGACATGAATGGAACATTAATCGACCAACAGCTTGCCCCAATACCAGACGCCAACGTTATCTTTTCTTATCAAGTGCAGGGAGTCGAAGGATGGAACACTCTCAACTCAGCCGTAAGTAACGCCCAGGGAAATTACGCAGCTGTTTGGTATCCTCCCGCCACCGGCAACTACCTCATTAAGGTCGAATGGGCAGGAAACTCGATCTACTCTGGAACCTTTGAAACCAAGAATGTAAGCGTTACCGCAGGCACCAAGCCGCAAACCCTTTTCATGGTTGAATCCAACTCGACGCTCTCCTCAATAACGTTCAACTCAACCTCTAAAGAAATCAGCTTTACCGTCAGCGGAGAAAACGGTACTAAAGGCTATGTGCGGTTCCAGATTTCAAAGGCTCTCATGGAGAACATGTCAGATTTCATGGTCAAATTGGACGGAAACGAGACCTTCTTCACTGTTACATCCACAGACAGCTTTTACGTACTCTACTTCGAATATAGCCATTCAACTCACGCTGTCATCATTAGCTTGCCCTCAACCTCTCCGGTACCCGAGTTCTCAAGCTGGGTGCTGCTGCCTCTACTTGCGGCCATGGCGTTGTTTGTAATTGCTCTCAAGAGGAGAAGCAAAGTCTGCAATTAATGCAATTATGGCTGTTCTTATAGGAGAACCATGTTGTTCCTCAGGGAGAGTTAATAGCCAGTGCCACAATACATGTAATTGGAACAGGCAGGGCATGAGGATGTTGAAGAAACTCGTTTCGGCATTCTTAATAACGTTACTTTTAGTTTTTGCTTTTCCCGCTTTCCTGATAGGTGTCCGCGGTGAAACGTTTCTGGGGTGGCAGATAGCTAAAGGTCCCTATGGAATCGTAAACGGAATCCCGTACACGTACGGAGGCTCATACTCTGAGTTCAATGGCGTTATGACGCTTTCAGGTGATGAACACGCTGCAGGACCAACACTCTTTAAAGAGATATCTCCTGCGGCAGATTTTGAAATCTCCCTTCAAATCAAAGCGGAAACCCTCAGCAGCGAAGGTGGACCCCTTTCGGGAGGTTCTGGGGAAGGGTTCCGACTTATGCTTCAAGACAAAGGCGTCAATCCCACCGCAGGTATTAATTTTGAGCTTCGGGGCAGAGGGGGAGGCGAGTTTTGGGTGGCGTATCACAATCCGCGCTGTGACCTCTACGGCTGGCAATGCGACATCGTTACTTTTATGTCCAATCCCGGAGACATTTATGCTTCCCAGAATTCCATACAGCCTCCCCGTCAGCCTCAAAACCCAAACGCACTTGTGAAGCCTGATGTTTGGTACACTATGAAACTCACAGTGCATCAGAAGCCATATACGATGACAAGTGAAGTTTATGCCGATAACGGCACTTTGCTGGGTTCACTTACTATTAATGACGTAGACAATTTCAGCTTCAATGAAATCAAAGCTGTTGTTATCTCTACACTCTGCGGCGGAACCTTCTACGTAAAAAACATAGCTATTACGGACATACCAACTGTTGAAACCTTACAAGGGTGGCATGATGTCAGTACAGGTGGCAACTACACTGTGACGGATGGCGTGGTTTCACTCACGAGCAACGGTACAGCTGGACCCGTATTCGAGAAGGAATTCAGGCCGCAGGCGGACTTTGAGATTTCTCTTCAAGTCAAAGCTAAGACGCTTGGCGAAGTAAGCCTTGACCCGCTGGGCGCTGGAGAAGGATTCGGGTGGGGGTTTGGAACAGACAATGTCTGGCCTTCATACACCATTTCGTTTGAAATGGGTGCACGATCGGGTGGCCAGTTTCTTCTGGATTATGGACACCCAAATATTAATCATAGCTGGGACTGGGATTGGACGCCGTTTGTGTACGATGGACTGGAGTACAATGATGGCTATGCGTTTTGGCATAGTGCTTCAACTGCGGTTAACAGGACGAACGCGCCTGTCAGAGCGGATGTTTGGTATACGCTTAAGCTCAAGGTGACTGAGATGCCATTTACTGTGACGAGCGAAGTTTGGTCTGAGAACGGAACGTTGCTCGGATCCTTAACATGGACTAACATCCACACCTTCGGTCTCAAAGACATCAGATATTCTGGCATTTGGTCAACCCACGGCGGAACATTCTACCTCAGAAACATCACTATAGGGAACATCGCAGACATTCCACCTGTTGATACCTTCGAAGGGTGGCAAATGGGAAATGAAGGTGGCCATATGTCAGAGTCCAACGGAACCCTCACACTTTCTGGGGGGGACGGCAGCCATTTAGGACCCTGCCTTTTCAAAGAATTCACTCCCCAAGGGGATTTCGAAGTTTCTTTCCAGCTGAAAGCTGAAACTCTTGGTGAAGTGCTTCTTGACCAAGCAGGAGAAGGCTTCGTATTTAGTTTCGGGAACATCAGCATAACTACTCTACAGTTCCACGTCGTCAGCTTTTGGCTACGGGCTAGAGCTGGAGGGCAATTTCTGCTCGGGTGGCACGATCAACTATGTGATATCAACGGTTGGGGATGCAACTGGGAGCCGTTTGTTTACAACGGCATTGGATATAACAATGGATATGATTTCTGGCATCCTAATCCGCCTGTGGACAGGTCTAATGCTCCAGTTCAACCAGACGTTTGGTACAAAGTGAAGCTTAAGGTGCAGGAGACTCCATTTGTGGTAACAGGGGAAGTCTACAGTGAAAACGGTACGTTGTTGGGTTCACTCACGATAGACGCCATGAATGATCTCACCTTCAAAGACATAAATTACCTTTACATGTCAACAGGAGCGGGCGGAACCTTTTACCTCAGAAATCTCATCATCAGTGGCGCTTCATCATCTTTTGCCAACCTTTCAATTTCCGCGGAACCTTCCAGCCATGTGGGTTCCCCAGTCAATATCCATGGGACCCTAACGGACGAATATGGCAACGTCTTGGCGAATGAACCTGTAGTGCTTAAGTACAGTTTTCCAGGAGCAGAAGAATGGTACCCAATCAGCTCTGCCCTCACGGATGCATCTGGCAACTACAATGTTCAATGGATGACTACGGCAACAGGCGCGTTCACTTTAAGAGCGGAGTGGAAAGGCAACAGCATGTACCCCAGAGTATACGCTGATATGACTTTGAATTCCTTACCGTTTCAGAACAATATTGTTTTCTTTGTGGAGTCAAATAGCACCGTGACATCATTAGCTTTTAACAGCACTGCCTCGGAACTGAGCTTCAAAGTGAGCGGAGCCTCAGGCACCACAGGCTACGTGAAAGCCACAATAGCCAAAAACCTATTGCCAAACGCTCAAAACCTCAGAGTGAACCTAGACGGAAACCAACTAAGCTACACGCTCACGGAAACAGCCGACGCATGGATGGTCACATTCAACTACTCCCACAGCACCCACCTCCTAACAATCTACATGCCAACAACCGCCGCCACAGCAACCAGAACCGCAACTCCCGCACAAACAGAAACCGCACTACCCGCTCCAAACCATTCGCCTTCACCAAGAGGTATTGAATACGGAACCTGGATAGCCATTATCACCGCTGCAATAGGAATCACCGTGCCGGCAATCGCGGGCGGAATGGCGCTGCATAGAAGAAAATCAACTGCACCACGCAAATAGCCTCTCTCATATTAAACAACATTCTTCAAACCAGAAGATGCACACACCCGTGCTGCAAACGACCAACCTGCCCTCTCATTCCTGTGCAAATGTGTCGGAAATCTTTCGTCATTTGTGAGAATTTACAAGCTCAAACATGCAGTCCTCAGCAAACGTTAAGATAATAATTAAGGGGGCTATAGTCTTCCCCGAGCAGTAAAGCCCACCGTCACATTTCCATCATAAGCTGGAAAGGTTTATGTCCAACCCCGAAGTTCTAAGTTCCAGATTTGTTGGCGGATCACAGTGTCCGCTGGGATGTGGTCCCGCGAAAGCAGGGACTGAACCGTAAAACAGCAAACACACAAACACACGTTAAGGTGAAAAATATATGGCATACAAATACATCGCTGAAGAATGGGCAAAACCCGAAAAAAGCTTCGTTGAGGAGCTTATGCGCCAACGACTCGTTCAATGGCGTAAAGAACCCACCGTAAACCGCGTGGAAAGACCCTTAAGACTTGACCGTGCAAGAAAACTAGGCTACAAAGCCAAACAAGGCTTCATAATCGCACGCGTAAGCGTCCGAAGAGGCAACTTACGCAAGTTACGCCCTGTTTCTGGCAGAAGACCCAAGCGTATGGGTGTCAAGAAATTCAAACCTGGCAAAAGCCTGCGCCTGATTGCTGAGGAACGGGCAGCACGCAAATTCCCAAACACCGAAGTTCTCAATAGTTACTGGGTTGGCGAAGATGGACGACACAAGTGGTTTGAAGTTATCCTCGTAGACACGAGTCACCCAGTTATAAAAGCCGATAAAGACATCAACTGGATCACGCAGAAACAGCATCACCGCAGAGCCCTCCGCAGCTTGACCAGCGCAGGCAAAAACGTCCGAGGCTTACACCACAAAGGCATCGGTTCAGAAAGAGCCAGACCTAGCCGCAGCTTTGGTAACACAGGTGTCCACGGCGACCAACAGAAGAAAGGAGGCAAATAGAATGCACCACATCCAACCCATGATCATCATGCAAAACGGCAAACAACGCATCGGCAAAGGCTTCAGCCCCGACGAAATCAAACAAGCAGGCTTAAACCGCGCAGACGCCAAAACCCTCCGCATACCCGTTGACACCAAACGCAAATCTGCACACGAAGAAAACATCAACACCATCAAATCCCACTGGGAAAAACACCAAGCAGAAGCCAAACCAAAGCCTGTTGTCCATTTTGGGTGACCAATACTTTGTAATGATAACTTTCGAGCAGATATTTTATCTGAG